>NZ_JBMPPF010000004.1:0-256770 GCF_049339385.1 Undibacterium sp. SXout7W
TCGATTCTGGAATTAAGGGAGACAATATGCTCCATTGATCTTCGGTTAATTCTTCTCTTCGTGTCATGCTCCAAAGTTAACATAATCCGAAAAAAGTTAACAGACCCTATTTATGAAATGAGTTCTAGCGTTCTGACGTTTGGTTTGAAAACCTTTAACCACCAACTCAGGCTGGACTTACTATGGTCCATCGGCCTCGCACATTTGCATGTAGCGTTTTGATTGCTACTTTGAGGAATTTACCATCTTTGTTTCGTAGTAGGTTCCATGTGGGAATAAGGGCTATTCAATGAGCGTGCCACAAAACCAAACGGGGACGCGGCATAGAACACTAAGAAAGTAGTTGAATCACGTCGGTTTTACGATTGTGCATTGGTCAGAGGATTTAGAAAATATCTCATCACTTTTTTATATATCTCGTTTTATGCTCGTCTCACTAGCTTTTTCCGGCAGCTTACATTCTTTGTACCAAACTTTGTGAGAGAGCCGTTAGTTATATGAGTTAGTAGATGGCATTTAACTACCGAGGAAACGAAATAAATTTTTCTATCTAAAAATTGGAACTTCAATTAACAGGAGAATCAGTAATTAATTCAATATTGACAAATGTCATTATTGCAATTAGATTTGAGGGGATAAATTAGTTGTTCTTATTTTAAATAAGTAAGGGCTAATAAGGATATAAAACACAACTTGATAGAGTTTAGTTAAATGACGGATGCATCTGGTCAGTATTTCCAATATTGGGGCAAAGCTAAACCCTCATCAGAGAGTGCCTACAAATATCATTTGTTAGTTTTTCATTCATTGGACGTAGCGGCGGTAGGTGTCAGCTACCTGAAAGACTCTCAAAATCTTCTTAAAGCAGCTAGTCAATTATTGAACTGTTCAGAGGCCGCTTTTTTAGAATGGACAGCATTTCTGCTTGCTTTACATGATCTGGGTAAATTCAGTGAAGCGTTTCAGTCACAACGTGAAGACTTGATATCGATCTTGCAGCATCGGCTTCCTAACCCAGGTAAGTTATATTCCGAGCGTCATGACTCATTGGGTTTCTGGTTATGGGATGACGATCTGGTCGAAGAAGACATTTTACTCAAAATTGGCATCGACAATTCATCGCGCACCCAGAGAGGATTGCGCAGTTGGATGCAGGCAGTCACTGGGCATCATGGCATGCCACCAAAAGCAAATGGCCAGGTCAATTCGTTTTTTCTCAGGAGCGATAAGCAGGTTGCCGGTCAGTTTGTGCGGGCAATGGCAAGCTTACTATTAAGCGAAGAATCAAAGCGTATTCCGACTCAAACAGGGGCTGATTTTGAAACGAATAGTCAAATGCTGTCATGGTGGTTTGCTGGCGTGACCGTATTAGCTGATTGGCTTGGGTCCAATACGAATTTCTTTCCTTACCAGCAGCAAGTGCAAGACTTGGATGCATACTGGCATGCAGCAAAGAGGAATGCTGACAGCGCACTGGCACATTCCGGTGTGTTACCTGTACCGGTCAAGCAGGGGAAAAAGATCCGAGACTTTTTCACGTATATCGATGAGCCATCGCCGTTACAGCACTGGGCAGCAACGGCAGACATCCCGCAGTCTCCACAGATTTATTTATTAGAAGACGTCACTGGTGCAGGTAAAACAGAGGCAGCGCTTATGCTGGCTTATCGCTTAATGGCGCAAGGCGCGGCAGAGGGATTCTTCATTGGATTGCCGACGATGGCAACAGCGAACGCCATGTATCATCGGATAGCGGATGTCTACAGGAAGCTCTTTGAGGGAAATGCGAATTTAACGCTGGCACATGGCTTCAAAACGCTGGTCGATAAATTTGCCATTTCCATTTTACCTGACGACGAACCTGAGCATGATTCTGCGCAGTCAGATGAAACGGCGACAACTCGCTGTACGGCATGGCTGGCAGATCACACCAAGCGGGCTTTACTTGCATCAGCAGGTGTTGGCACTATCGATCAGGCATTGCTTGCTGTTCTCCATAGCAAGCACCAGTCTTTGCGTTTACTCGGTTTGTATAACAAAGTATTGATTGTCGACGAGGTTCACGCCTGCGACGCCTATATGCAAGGCGTATTGGAAGTGCTGCTGAATTTCCATGCTCGGACGAATGGTTCTGTGATTTTGCTTTCCGCCACTTTGCCTGCAGACATGAAGCAGAGTTTGATCAGCGCTTATGCCAGAGGGCGTAATCAAACAAGCATTCCGCTTGTCAACTCCATCGACTATCCATTAGCGACTTGTTGGCATGACGGTCAGGCGAGGCTCAGTGAAACCGCGCTTTCCTCGCGGGCGAATGTTTCCCGGACAGTGCAGGTACATTACGAATCAGATATCGACGCAGTCTGCGCACATATTGATGCTGCTTTAAAACAAGGGCAATGTGTAGGATGGATTCGTAATACGGTCGCTGATGCAATGGCAGCTTACGAGCGGTTTTCAGTCAGCGTTCCGGCAGACAAAATTACCTTATTTCATGCTCGCTTTTCTTTACAGGACAGGCTGAATAAAGAAGCCCAGGTATTGCAGTCTTTTGGCGGGAAAAGTACACCTGAAGACAGGCAAGGTCGCCTGATGATAGCAACTCAGGTCGCAGAACAGTCGCTGGATGTGGATTTCGATGTTCTCATCACTGACCTTGCACCGATAGACCGCGTACTTCAACGAGCAGGGCGCTTGCAACGTCATGTACGTGATACGCAGGGCAGGCGCATCAGCGAGGTGGATGCAAAGGATGGTCGCCCCGCTGCATGCTTATGGGTATTTGCGCCTGCATGGACAGTGCAGCCCAAAGCAGACTGGTATGGCGCTGTATTTAAAACCGGGCAATACGTCTACAAAAACCATGGGCAATTGTGGCTCAGTGCACAGGCGTTACAGAAAGGCTGTTTTACGATGCCAACTGATGCGCGGACGATGATTGAGCAGGTTTTTTCGAAAGATGCCGTATTGCCCACGTCACTGACGGTGAGTTCCTTGAAGGCGCAAGGCCAGGATATGTCCGAAGCCAGTCTGGCTCAGCAAAACACCCTCAAAATAGCGGCAGGTTACCAGCGCGGAGATATTGGTGATTGGTGGAGCGAAGCGAAAACACCTTCCCGTCTTGGCGAAGAAACGACAGAGATCATGTTGGCAAAATGGGCAGGCGACAATCTGGAGCCGTGGGCGAGTGGCGTCTGGTCATACAGTATGGTGAAGGTTGCTGCACGCTTTTTGGCGCGGATCGACCCGCCTTCAGAACCTGCAGCGCGCATAGCTTATGACAGATTGCATAAAACATTGCCGGGTGAAGGAAAGTGGTGCGGCTTATTGCCTTTGTCGCGACGGGCAGATGGTGTCTGGCAAGGGAAGACATGGACAGCGGCAAATGAAAAGTCGGGAAAAAAACCAGAGCTGCTGACCTGGTTGTATGACGAAAATTTTGGATTGCGGGTAGATAAAGTTCAACAAGGAGAAATAGACGAATGAATTTGTTGGAAGAAAAATGGCTGCCAGTTCGCCGCAAGACTGGCCGCATTGACTGGATTGCGCCTTGTCAGATAGTTGAGGACGATATCCTTGCCTTTGCTGCTAACCGCCCTGATTTTAATGGTGCGCTTGCACAGATGATGGTTGGCCTGCTGCAGACAACTTCACCCGTAAATACTGAGGGAGATTGGGAGGAGTACATCGATTCGCCACCAACGACTGAGTTGCTGCAAAAATGGTTTGCTCCCTTTGCTGATGCCTTTATCCTGGATAGTGATGGCGCACGCTTTATGCAGGATTTCAGTCTGACAGCGGGAACCGAATGTACGATAGACGCACTGTTGATTGATGCAGCGGGTGGCTCGACGATTGATAAAAATACCGATCACTTTGTTAAGCGTGGCATCATTAAAACGATGTGCCCGCATTGTGCTGCAACTGCCTTGATGACCTTGCAAACCAATGCCCCGGCAGGTGGTGCGGGAAACCGTACCAGCTTACGCGGCGGTGGCCCATTAACCACGCTGGTGGTGGCAACGCCCTCGCGCAGCCTGTGGCACGACCTGTGGCTGAACGTAAAGCCGCAACGCCTGTTTCTGGAGCAGGGCGGCGATGCACAGAAAACTGCAGCTCACTTCACATTTCCATGGCTGGCTGATATTGCCAAAATTCAGACCGCAGGTGGCGAGACCCAGCCGCTGCAAACGCATCCCCATCATGTGTTCTGGGCCATGCCTCGCCGCATTCGCCTTGATTTTGCGAGCGTCCAGACGGGACAGTGCGATATATGCAAGCGCGAATCGACGCAATTGATTCATCGCTATCTGACCAGGCCGCAGGGCTTGAATTACAAAGGCCCATGGCGCCATCCATTTTCGCCTTATTACGAGACGAAGGAAGGCTGGTTGCCGGTGCATCCGCAACCCGATGGATTCAGCTATAAACATTGGTTGTCCTGGGTGATGGGCAGTTCGCACAATAAAAAAAATGTGCAGGCGGCAAGCATCGTGAATTATGTTGAAGGGCAGCGCCGGAATAAAGCGGGAGCCTTGCGTTTATGGGTGTTTGGCTATGACATGGACAACATGAAACCCCGCTGCTGGTATGAAACCCGGTTTCCTTTATATCAGCTTACGGATTGTGACCGCGCTACCCAGAAGAACTTTCAGGATTTCGTCAAACGCCTGATTGAATCAGCAGAGCAAGCTATTTTTTACTTACGTCAGGCGGTCAAGCAGGCCTGGTTTGGGGACAGCGATTTGCGGGGTGATTTAAGTTTCGTAGATAAAGCTTTTTGGGATAGTACTGAACTACATTTTTATCGCTGTCTGGAAGGATTGATCCGACAAGCACATTCTGAAACTGGTATCAATGAGGACGACAGTCATTTCCTTCTCAGTTTTGGAGAGGCGTGGCTTAGCGTGTTAGCTAAAAAATCTTTGCACTTATTTGACGTTGATATTGTTGGTGCAGGCTCCATCGCACAACAAAATCCGCGGCGAATTGCAGAAGCTTATAAAGGTCTGGAAAGAAATTTGTCTGGTAAAACGATCAAAACAATTCTGCAGATTCCAATAGCGAATCAATCAGAAGGTCCGGGCAAGCAGGGCAAATCAGGCAGCGTGAAAAAAAATCCAAAAACAAAGAAGTAACAGGTAAGCAGATAGTGAATATCAGGCAGCACCGTTTATACCAATTGAAAGTGAATGACAGTGACGTGCTTTGGTTTGATCAGTGCTGAATTATTGACCAGCTTTAAAGCGGAATCGTGTTTGCAGGAGCATCAACTATGCAAGAAAAAATCAGTTTCAGTCCTGAGAGTCATTTAGGGCAGACGTTGCATCAATGGTGGGTTGATCTGAAAGATGACCGTGCCAGCCGTGCCATGCTGCGTCGTTGTTCCACATTAGATGAAGTGAGTCTGAATCCGGCTTATCAGCGTTTTTATCGTTTCATGCTCGCACATCGCTGGCCTGCTGAATCGACAAACACGCAAAAAGATAAATTAGCTGTTATTGCGAGTTTATTGGCGCATGTGATAACAGATGATCAGGACGCCGTTGCGGTAAGGATGTCAGTATTGGCAGGCGATAAGCCGTTGGTTTCAGAACTTCGTTTCCGGGGCTTGTTGAAAATTGACGATATGGATGATTTATTCGTCAGTTTGCGCCGTACGCTTCCACTGATCAAAAATCAGGTGAATGTTTATCAGTTGGCTCACGATATCTACTGGTGGAATGACATCACAAAAAAACGGTGGGCATATGACTACCGCTGGCCTGTCAAACAGAATACTTAATCCCCGAAGTTATTTGAGAACAACATATCAATATCAAGGAAAAAACATGCCCCGTTATATTCAATTACATATCCTGACCAGCTACCCACCGTCAAATCTGAACCGTGATGACACCGGTCGCCCAAAAACAGCCGTAGTTGGTGGTTCTGAACGTCTGCGTATTTCTTCGCAAAGCCTCAAGCGTGCCTGGCGTACTTCGGATATTTTTGAGTCTGTCTTGAAAGGGCATATCGGTACCCGCACCAAAGAAATGGGTGTGCATGTCTATCAGAATCTCACAAAGCAAGGTGTTAGTGAAAAAAATGCGCGCGAATGGGCAAAAACCATAGCCAGCCAATTCGGAAAATTAAAATCGGACAAAAAAAATGAAGGTGGCGAAGACCTGCATGTTGAGCAACTGGTGCACTTCAATCCTGAGGAGGAACAGGCGATAGCCGCTTTAGTCAATCAACTGGTGGCAACGCAGGAAGCGCCCACCGACGAAGATCTGAAATTATTGCGCAAGCAGCATAGCGCCGCTGATATCGCCATGTTCGGTCGTATGCTGGCTTCCTCGCCAGCCTTTAATACAGAGGCAGCGGTGCAAGTCGCCCATGCGGTTACCGTACACAAAGCAGCCGTTGAGGATGATTATTTTACGGCTGTTGATGATCTGAATAAGGGCGAGACAGATCAAGGCGCTGCGCATATCGGTGAAACCGGATTTGGCGCAGGGGTGTTTTATTTATACCTCTGCATTGACCGCGCCTTGCTATTGAAAAATCTGGGAGGCGATACAGAATTGACAAAGCAGGCACTCAAGGCATTGCTGCATGCTGTCACCAAAGTATCACCGACTGGCAAACAGAATAGTTTTGCCTCAAGAGCTTATGCCGGGTATGTACTCGCTGAAAAAGGTGATCAACAGCCACGCACACTGGCGCAGGCATTTCTCAAGCCAGTGAACGACACTGATACCTTAAACCGTGCGGTGACTGAATTGAACAGGCAGCGTAATAACTTTAATACCGTGTACGGCGACTGTGCTGATGCCGTGCAGGAATTCAATGTGGAAGCAGGAACAGGCAGCCTGAGCGAAGTTGCTGAATTTATTGTTGAGTAAATTATGGAGACCTTGATTTTTCAACTGCAAGGTACCATGGCGGCCTGGGGGGAAGTGGCTGTCGGCGAATATCGCCCCAGCGCTGATTACCCAGGTCAATCCGCTATTGATGGATTGCTGGCTGCCGCGTTAGGCATAGACCGGGATGATCATGCGGCGCACATGGCCTTGTGTAACAGTTATCGTATCGCGATTGGTGTAGTGAGTACCGGTCGTTTATTGCGCGATTACCATACCGCGCAAGTACCTGGTCGCACCGATCTGAAAAAGCGGCCACATGCCACGCGTCGTGATGAATTGTCGTTGCCCAAACAAGATCTCAACACGATTTTGTCCACCCGTGATTATCGTCAGGATGCTTCTGTCCTGGTTGCCGTGCAGGCATACGCAGACGCCCCTTACACATTAGTTCAGTTGGCGGAAGCATTGAAGAAGCCCAGATTTATCCTGTATCTGGGACGCAAATCCTGTCCTGTTGCCGCCCCCCTGCATCCTTGTATTTTAGACGCGTCAACGGTTGCAACTGCTTTATCCACTTATCAGCAACAACTGATGGCACTGTGGCAGAAAACTTCAGTAACACCCCCTGCGGGCAATGAGACCATTATCCAAAAAATTGTCTGGGGGGATGATTTTGGTACGGATGATTTAGCGACGATGGGGGTGTTGCGTGATTTCAGTATCACCCGCAAAGATCAGTTGATCACCCGCCAGGGCTGGCTATTTGCAGACAGAAGCGAACACATCGCCTTAATGAAGGAATGAGCCCCATGTATTTTAGTGTAATTACCCCGGTGAACTTGCGACAGGCTGCGCATGAAATGGCGCAGTCAGCAGCCTACGCTGAACATCAATGGCTATGGAAATTTTTTCCCAGCAGTCAGGAGCAGCAACGCGATTTTATTTTTCGTCGCTATGATCAGGAAGTGATGCCCCGCTTTTATATCGTCTCAAAGCGTGAGCCTGTCGCGTTTAGTGGCATATGGCAGGTGCAGAGCCAGCCTTACGCTCCGCAATTATCAGATGGCCAGCATTTATCGTTTCAATTACGTGCTAATCCTGTTATCACCAAAACAAACGACAAAGGTAAACCTCAGCGTCATGATGTTGTCATGGACGCCAAGAAGCGTCTTTTGCTTGAACACGGACTGACTGAAGATGCGACGTGGCGAGATTTGAAGCGAGACGAAGATAAGCCTCTGCTGTACGATTTGACACAACAGACTTGTCTCGATTGGTTGCAAAGTCGTTCAGATCGCCTCGGCTTCAGCATCGTCGCGGCGAATGTTGATGCTTACCAGCAGCACAGGGCGGATAAGCAGCGCAGGGCGGATAAGCCAGAGATCCGTTTTAGCACCGTGGATTTTTCCGGGGAATTAATCGTGACTGACAGTGAATTGTTTCGGCACACGCTTTTTAACGGCATTGGGCATACCAAAGCGTTTGGCTGTGGTTTGCTTCTCGTGAAAAGATCTGAAAGCTGATTGATGCTTCCTCCATTAAAGCCCATTCCGATTAAAGAGCGACTATCTGTACTGTACGTCGAAAAATGTCAGCTCGACGTACTCGACGGAGCCTTCGTGGCGGTAGATGTTACCGGTGTGCGTATGCATATCCCGGTTGGTGGCGTTGCCTGCCTGATGCTGGAGCCTGGTGTCCGCGTATCCCACTCAGCCTGTGCGCTGGCTGCACGTGTTGGCACCTTATTGGTATGGATAGGGGAAGGGGGTGTCAGGGTCTATTCATCGGGGCAGCCGGGTGGTGCACGTGCCGATCGTTTGCTGTATCAGGCGAAACTAGCGTTGGATGATGATGCGCGCCTGAAAGTAGTCAGAGCGATGTACAAATTACGTTTTGGTGAAGAGCCCCCACAACGACGCAGCGTAGAACAACTGCGTGGCATCGAAGGTGCCAGAGTAAGGGCATCGTATCAACTGCTTGCCCAGCAGTATGGGGTAGATTGGAAAGCACGCAATTATGACCGCCAGGATTGGGATGCGGCAGATATACCCAATCGCTGCCTTTCTGCTGCGACTTCGTGTTTATATGGCGTGACAGAAGCAGCGGTTCTTGCTGCCGGTTATGCACCTGCAATTGGCTTTATCCATAGCGGAAAACCACTCTCTTTTGTCTACGACATTGCAGATTTATATAAATTTGATACGGTAGTTCCGATCGCATTTAGCGTCGCTGCCAAGCCCAGTCAGAATCTTGAGCGTGAGGTGAGGATACGTTGCCGCGATGCATTTCGACAAAGCAGGCTACTCGAACGCATTATTCCTGATATAGAAACCATTCTTTCTGCGGGTGGGCTTACTCCACCAGAATTACCCGAAGAATCCATTCCTCCTGCAATCCCTAACCCAGAGAGTATCGGCGATGTTGGTCATCGTTCTTGAAAATGTGCCGCCACGTTTGCGTGGCAGACTTGCTATCTGGTTGCTGGAAATTCGTGCCGGTGTCTATGTTGGCAATTACTCCCGACGTCTTCGCGAACACATCTGGGATCAGGTCACCGAAGGAATCGAAGAAGGGAATGCGGTGATGGCATGGCGTACTAACAATGAAGCTGGATTCGATTTTGTCACAATTGGTAGCAACAGACGAATTCCTGTCGAAATGGATGGTGCGAA
This sequence comes from Undibacterium sp. SXout7W, assembly GCF_049339385.1. NCBI lineage: Bacteria > Pseudomonadati > Pseudomonadota > Betaproteobacteria > Burkholderiales > Oxalobacteraceae > Undibacterium > Undibacterium sp. SXout7W. The sequence continues at coordinate 9,518 of NZ_JBMPPF010000004.1, forward strand.
ACTCGTTTCATTTTTACCTGAACTTAGTGACGTAAATCGTCAAAATTAAGTAAGTCAGCGATCTTTAAAAATTCAGAAAAACGCAGAAAAAATTCGGTAGAATTGCGGAGGTCTTTTTTATCCTTAATAATCAATCGATTATATTTGGTGTGTTCCCCATGCCCATGGGGATGAACCTAAAGTAGCACCCGCACCACTGGCAGTAGCTCCGTGTTCCCCATGCCCATGGGGATGAACCGAATGGTCAGAGCGCCAGAATCGTCCCGTTTACGTGTTCCCCATGCCCATGGGGATGAACCGTTATATCGATGCTATTACCCAGCCATTTGATTGTGTTCCCCATGCCCATGGGGATGAACCGACGATAAAATTTGCGCCGCCTTGCGTCATGAAGTGTTCCCCATGCCCATGGGGATGAACCGTTATATCGATGCTATTACCCAGCCATTTGATTGTGTTCCCCATGCCCATGGGGATGAACCGCTGGGTGACTATACCATTTCAATTTCTGGTGAGTGTTCCCCATGCCCATGGGGATGAACCGTGGTACGACTGCCCCGCAAATTCAATCATCGTGTGTTCCCCATGCCCATGGGGATGAACCACCAAAACGGCACAGATCACCGTCGATGCTGCTGTGTTCCCCATGCCCATGGGGATGAACCGAGGGCGCAGCAATGATCCCATTCCTCAAAGACGTGTTCCCCATGCCCATGGGGATGAACCGCTCGGCGCAGATTTAGTTAAATCTGGTGAAGAGTGTTCCCCATGCCCATGGGGATGAACCGCAAATTGATTTGCCTGGCGTGTAGCTGCCATCGTGTTCCCCATGCCCATGGGGATGAACCGGGTGGCACATAACGGCCACCCTATAAAAAACAGTGTTCCCCATGCCCATGGGGATGAACCGCCAGTCAGCAAACCACTTATCGCGGCACAAAAGTGTTCCCCATGCCCATGGGGATGAACCGCCATGCCGAGCGCCATTAATGCGCGCCCAACAGTGTTCCCCATGCCCATGGGGATGAACCGGCGGCGACATAGCCGCTTATTTCTGCACCTTGGTGTTCCCCATGCCCATGGGGATGAACCGAGTTTAAAGCCGAGGTTAGCTTTAGTGTGGGGGTGTTCCCCATGCCCATGGGGATGAACCACGAACAGCAGTCGATAAACGGTGATTTGTCTCGTGTTCCCCATGCCCATGGGGATGAACCGATATGCTTTTAGTGTTTGGGTTATCCACTGGCGTGTTCCCCATGCCCATGGGGATGAACCGGCGTCATTCAACAACCTCGCCAGTGCGCAGCTGTGTTCCCCATGCCCATGGGGATGAACCGCTATTTCCCGTGGTTTTGCATCTAACGATCCAGTGTTCCCCATGCCCATGGGGATGAACCGTCCCTTATCGTTTCATTCCCAAGGTTTTATGAGTGTTCCCCATGCCCATGGGGATGAACCGTATTCCGGGGCGCTGGTGATGGTATTGCAGAAGTGTTCCCCATGCCCATGGGGATGAACCGCGATTTTTGACCTGATCGTTCCGCTCTATCTAGTGTTCCCCATGCCCATGGGGATGAACCGCCGCGCTCTGCCCAACGCTCAGCCGCCCAATCGTGTTCCCCATGCCCATGGGGATGAACCGATCCAGTACCATTCGCTAAAGGACTCCCTACTGTGTTCCCCATGCCCATGGGGATGAACCGCAGCACAGACGCACACGTTGCATAGCCCTCGCCGTGTTCCCCATGCCCATGGGGATGAACCGAAATCGATGAGACGATCGAATGGCCAGTCTCTGTGTTCCCCATGCCCATGGGGATGAACCGCAGTCCGCGCCAGCACACTGACAGATCAAGAAGTGTTCCCCATGCCCATGGGGATGAACCGGATGAAATAGCGCGCCCTTCAAACACATCACCGTGTTCCCCATGCCCATGGGGATGAACCGTCAAATTTGACGTTGTATTGAGTTTTTTAAAAGTGTTCCCCATGCCCATGGGGATGAACCGGAATCGCAGAATAGAAAACAGGGAAACTAATGGTGTTCCCCATGCCCATGGGGATGAACCGTGTTTTTTGCGTTATCGGGCTGCTCTTATTTGGTGTTCCCCATGCCCATGGGGATGAACCGCTGCGTGGCCGGAGTGATTGGAGTTGCAGAATGTGTTCCCCATGCCCATGGGGATGAACCGCTCGTTTGAAATATCGCCTTGGCGCCGGAAAAGTGTTCCCCATGCCCATGGGGATGAACCGTCATGATTTCGACTGAGGTTTCATGTTGCACTGTGTTCCCCATGCCCATGGGGATGAACCGTATGGTTGTGCTGACTGATTCTCTTGGTCATTGTGTTCCCCATGCCCATGGGGATGAACCGATCGGGGTATTTGCCATAGGTGATCGTTGTTCGTGTTCCCCATGCCCATGGGGATGAACCGCTTTCAGGCGGTGTTTTCAGCACTCGCCACAGGTGTTCCCCATGCCCATGGGGATGAACCGGCAGGGGCTTAATCATGTCGGGGCGCATTGGCGTGTTCCCCATGCCCATGGGGATGAACCGACGGCACCATCACCCCAGCACGTGTAATAGTTGTGTTCCCCATGCCCATGGGGATGAACCGGCACACTCGACAACGGTCAGTCTTATGACACGGTGTTCCCCATGCCCATGGGGATGAACCGTATTTAAATGGATTCGCGCAGCACTGTAATCCGTGTTCCCCATGCCCATGGGGATGAACCGAAACTGTCCGTATTGAGCTACGTGCTATCGCTGTGTTCCCCATGCCCATGGGGATGAACCGGCCGTGCGGTGTGTATTGCGTTAGCAATGTCAGTGTTCCCCATGCCCATGGGGATGAACCGTCAACCAATTTCAATGATGCGTCTAACAGATCGTGTTCCCCATGCCCATGGGGATGAACCGGGGGCACAAGAAAACCGAGTAAAGCTGGTGAAGTGTTCCCCATGCCCATGGGGATGAACCGTCGATATTTTAATGGAGTCGAACGGCAAGGTAGTGTTCCCCATGCCCATGGGGATGAACCGGCATGCTCGAAAATGGTCAGACATACGACAGCGTGTTCCCCATGCCCATGGGGATGAACCGGATATTTTTCCGCTGTATAGCTCGTTCAGCGGGTGTTCCCCATGCCCATGGGGATGAACCGATCGATAAGAAAATTCAGTCTGTTCAGGAAAAGTGTTCCCCATGCCCATGGGGATGAACCGTCCCACATATAGCCGTCGATACAAGTTCCATCGTGTTCCCCATGCCCATGGGGATGAACCGTGGCCAATTTCTCTTTCAGTCTGATTTGTGATGTGTTCCCCATGCCCATGGGGATGAACCGTAAATTCTAACAAATCTGTGTTTCTCTCGCCTGTGTTCCCCATGCCCATGGGGATGAACCGCGCTATCAGTTTTTAAAGGACGCGCCCACGTGGTGTTCCCCATGCCCATGGGGATGAACCGCGCTATCAGTTTTTAAAGGACGCGCCCACGTGGTGTTCCCCATGCCCATGGGGATGAACCGGTGGTCGTCACCAGCGCCAACGGCTCACAATTGTGTTCCCCATGCCCATGGGGATGAACCGCCCCCACCGATAATGCTGACGCTGATATCTATGTGTTCCCCATGCCCATGGGGATGAACCGTCTTTGGCGCAGCGGTATATGCCTGACGCATTGTGTTCCCCATACCCATGGGGATGAACCGCATTGCCGGTGCATCACTGGCATTAAAGTGGGGTGTTACACACGACAAATAGTCAATACGATGAGGGCAACTATATCAGGCAGCGATTTTCAGGGAAACTATGATTATTCCATTAATTGAAAGAATAAATTCCAATCAATGATGATTCTATTGTTCAATAGAATTGAATAAAGTGATGTTCATTCGCAGGGCACATAGTGTTGCGAATACTTCCTTCACTTTATTTGAAAGCCAATTGCTATGAACCGTATCTCTATACCATCTACTGAATCAACCCCCAACGCTTCGTTACCTTTGTTGGCGGCAGTACAAAAACAATTAGGTATGACGCCTAATTTAATGAAACTGGTTGGTAACAGTCCCGTAGCATTGGAAGGATATTTAAGTTTAAGTGGTGCACTGGCTAAAGGGGTGATTGGTGTCAAAACCAGCGAGCGTATTGCCCTTGCGGTTTCTGAAATTAATAGTTGCGGTTATTGCCTGTCAGCCCATACCTATCTGGGACAACATATTGCCAAACTCGATGATACTGAAATCTTGGCCAATCGTGCTGGTACGTCAGGCGATACGAAAGCGGATGCTGCTGTTCGCTTTGCTGCGAAAGTAGTGCATGCTCGTGGTCATGTATCTGACGTTGATGTTCAAGCAGTTAAATTGGCAGGCTTTAATGATGCTGAAATAGTAGAGATTGTCTTGCATGTGGCATTAACTACATTGACAAACTATATTAACGAAGTGGCGCAGACGGAGATTGATTTTCCGATTGTGACGCCATTTGTAAAATAATTGCTATTACGTTCGATGTTGTGAGAGCGGTAGCTCATAGCTGCCGCTGTTACCTACCTCATCAACAATATAAAAAATACGTTTCATCCTTCATCACCGCATTGAGTATCTATTTCTTCAAGATCGTGTTTCAGTTTTTCAGTCATTAAATCGACAAACGAGCGGACTTTACCTGAAGCGTAGCGGCCCTCACGATGAATGACGTGAACAGGTATAGGATCGTCTTCAAATTCGCTCAAAATGACTTTTAATTTTCCTGTCGAAATATGAGGTCCGATTTGGTAAGAAAGTAGCCGTGTAATACCAAACCCTTGAACGGCTGCTTCAATTGCCGCATCATTATTAGAAACGGTTAGCCTGGGCTTTACCAGAACCATGCTGGCTCGCTTCTCAGTACCAAATTTCCACTCGATTGAGGGACTGACTGACCCTGCCGCGATAACCGTATGGTGTATTAATTCTGCTGGAAGTAATGGCTGGCCATTTTTTGCCAGATACGAATCTGATGCACATACCACACGTCTGACATAGCCGACATGTTTTGCTTTCATTGTTGAATCGGGTAATTCGCCGATACGAATTCCAACATCAAATCCTTCCTCCAGCAAATGAACGACGCGATCCAGAAATACGGTCGATACTTGCATCTCCGGGTAACACTGTAAAAATTCGATTACTCCGGGGAGTACAAACATTTTTCCAAATAGTACAGGTGCTGTCACCGCAAGATGGCCTCGTGGCGCGGCATTAATTCCTTGAGCAACTTCATCGGCCTCATCCACTTCCATCACAATTCGACGGGCATCATCCAGATACCGTTGACCTGCATCGGTGACTCTGACGTATCGTGTTGTTCTGTGCAGTAGTTTCACACCAAGGCGACCTTCCAGAGACGCGATAGCTCTGGTCACTGCCGGGGGCGACATGTCGAGTTTTCGTGCCGCGCCAGCAAAACTTTCTTCCTCTGCTACGGCGATAAACACAGTCATTAAATATAACTTATCCATATTTCTCAATTTTCTTAATCATCGCACACGATTATCAGAGAGTTGCATTTGAAAAAAGATGCCACGTTGTGCCGGGTATTAGCATTTGCTTCTCCAGTCTCAGTAAGATACTGAAATATGCAAATTATCATTTCGTTCATGATCTTGTGCTGCAGGAACCGCAGTATTGTAAGCTCCAGCGTTATATGTACCACCGAGTGAACCTGTGGTCGGTATGGTTTATGTTCTGCCAGTGACAGGATCGGTGCGATCAGATTGCGCTGCTAAATCATACAAGGCGCGTGCTGATGTGCTGGTCAGATATTGTGGAGCAGGTTCCGTTGCGAGATTTATGATGCTTCACTGACGGCGTATACGGAAGCTGGCAGAGCCAGAATAATGTGAAGCATCTGATGACGATGCGGCTCGTAGACTTGTCCCATCTGTTGGGGGAGCTGGTGACCAGAAGCCGGGATTTTTGTTAGGTGCAAATTTTAAGACAGATATAGCCCATCAGCATAACTTGTCTTTCGTTGAGTCCATGTGTTTTTGCATCAAGTTTTAGTTTGCGTCCAGCCCGTATTTTTTGATCTTGTCGTGTAGTGTCGTTTTAGCGACGCCTAGCGCTTCAGCCGTGCGTGCGAGGCTGCGGTGGCGCTGCAGGGCATCGGCGATCAGTGCTCGTTCGAAAGCTTCGACCGTTTCTGCAAGCGGTATTGTGCCTTCTGTCTGTGGCTGTCCAAAAGGTGGCGATCCGCTCTCTATTCCAAGTACGCAACGGTCAGCGACATTCCGGAGTTCGCGGATGTTACCCGGCCAGCTGTAGCCGACCAATTGGCGGATGCGGCTGGCTGTTGTTTCTGGTACCGGGCGTTGATGACGTGCCGCCCCCAGAAGCAGGAAATGCTCAAACAGCAGCGGGATATCTTCACGCCGTTCGCGTAGTGGCGGCAGATCCAAGGTGGCGACGCTGAGACGGTAATACAGATCGTTACGGAAACTGCCCGTAGCGGCCAGTTCGACTAAGTCTGTTTTGGTCGCGGCAATGACTCGGCAGTCGATGGCAATCGGCGTGTTTGAGCCAAGTCGCTCCAAGGTACGTTCCTGCAATACCCGGAGTAATTTGATCTGCATGGCAAGCGGCATGCTTTCAATTTCATCGAGAAACAGCGTGCCGCCGCTGGCGTGCTCAATTTTACCGATGCGTTTTTTTGCGGCACCGGTATATGCGCCTGCTTCGTGGCCGAAAATTTCGCTGTCAAACAGGGTTTCCGGCAGCCCACCGCAATTAATGGCGACGAAGTTGCCGTTGCGGCGGGAACTGGCTTCATGCAGGCAGCGGGCGACCAGCTCTTTACCAGTGCCGGTTTCACCGTGAATCAGCACGTCGGCGGCGCTGTCAGCGAGACGGGCCACCATATCGCGAATTTTTTGCATCGATGGTGCGCGGCCTATCATTTTGCCTTCAAGCAGATCGCGTTGATCGAGTTGACGGCGCAGGTCGCGTACTTCCAGTACGAGACGGCGCTTTTCCAGCGCCCGGCGTACGACTTCGACCAGGTATTCCGGTGCGAAAGGTTTCTGGATGAAATCGTGTGCCCCATCCTTCATCGCCTGCACGGCCATTAAAATATCGCCATGTCCAGTGATCAGCACCACCGGCAATTCCGGATCGATGTTGAGCGTCTCGCGTAGGAAGCTCATACCATCCATCTTCGGCAATCGAATGTCGCTGACGACGACACCGCGAAAGTCACGCCCCAGTCGGCGACGAGCCTGTTCGGCGCTGCTGACGCATTCGACGGTAATGCCTTCGAGTTGCAGCGCCTGCTCACAACCGAGCGCAACGTCTGGGTCATCCTCGATGATCAGTACTTTCAACACTTCACTCATGATGCTCGGCCTTGTTAACGAGGGGGATGAAGAGGGGGATTTCCAATGTAAATAGGGCGCCGCCCTCGGGATGGTTGGTGCCAGTCAGGGTGCCACCAAAATCGCGGATGATATCGGCAGAAATCGTTAAACCAAGCCCCAGTCCGCCACCAGCTTGCTTGGTCGTGAAAAACGCCTCAAACAAATGACTGATTGCTGTATCGTCCAGCCCCGGTCCGTGGTCGCGCACTGTCAGACGGGCTTGTTGATCTATCGCTTCGCAGCCCAGCTCAATAATAGGCGTTGCCTGGCCTTCCATAGCATCAAGCGCGTTACCGATAAGGTTGATCAATACTTGCTCCAGCCGGTTGACATCACACAGCGCGACTGGCTCGGGCAGCGGGCAGTAGCGGCGAACCTCGGCATTCGCCTGAATCAGGCGTTGCTCTAGTAGTGCCAGTGAATTGTCGAGCGCGTGACATAGTGGAACCGCTTGTAACTGACCGCTGGACTTGCGGGCAAAGGTGCGCAATTGGCCAGTAATCAGACCCATGCGATCAGTCAGTTGGGCAATCCGTTCGAGATTAGAACGCACCGTATTGAGGTCACCGCGATCAAGAAAGCGCACGCCATTGCCCGAGAGTGTGCGCAGGGCGGCCAGTGGTTGATTGAGTTCATGTGCGATGCCGGTCGATAGCTGACCGATCACCGCCAGTTTTCCAGCCTGCACCAGTTCGTCCTGTGCGGCACGCAATGTACGCTCTGCGCGGATACGTTCCGTAATTTCGTCTTGTAACTGCAGGTTGGCAGTGGATAAATCGGCGGTGCGTTCACCTACCTTACGTTCCAGCTCGTCGTGTGCTTGTTGCAGCGCCTCGCGGGCGGCCAGACGGTCCTTCAGGTGACGACGACGTTCGTTGGCCATCAGGCCGAACATAAAGAGCAGTGCTGTGACAACAACCGCAACGGCGGCACGGCTCTGCGCAATATCGTCGACCTGTTTCAGATGCGAGAGTACGGTCAGTGTCCATGGTGTACCGGGCAATGGTCGCGATTGCGCAAGGAAGCGACCATTCACCGGGAATACTGAAGCGATCTCTGGACTATCTTTCTCAATGCTGACCAGTCGTGCTCCGTGATCGAGTTCGCGTAATTCTTTCAAACCTAAGGGCTTTAGGGCGCGCCGGTTGTATTGCTGCGTCTGGTCGAAGGCAGTGCGGGTTTTTTCTTCCAATGGACGCAGAGTGGTGAATTTCCAGTTGGCAACCGAACCGAGGATGACGACGCCATTTTCATCGCTGACCATGGCGGGGGTTTCGACCGTGGTCCATGATTTTTCAAGTTGTTCCAGACTGACCTTAATAACGGCGACGCCCAGCGTCTTGTTATCGTCGGTCAGCTTCGAGGCCAGATAATAACCGGGCTCGCCGCGAGTTGTACCGATGCCGAAGAAGCGGCCGTGGCCGCTATCCATCGCCTCGCGGAAATAGGGGCGGAACGCGAGTTCTTCGCCGACGAAGCTGTCGGCACGACGCCAGTTGCTGGAGGCAACGACATGGCCTCCAGTATCGATGAGGTAGATGGAAAGCGTACCGGCACGCTCGTTGAGTTGTTCAAGGTAGGCATTGACCTGTGGAACCAGCTTAGCTGACTTGTCACGGTCACTTTTTTCTAACAACGTCAGTACGTCACGTTCCAGACCCAGCGTGCCAGGCAGAAATGCGTACTTACCGATTTCGCGCTCCAGGCTGGCGGTGTACAGATCAAGGCGGTGCAACCCGGTGGTTTGCAAGTCGGCCAAACCCAGTTGCTGGACAACGCGGTACGCGGTGAATCCGCTCATCACCATCAGGATGATGAGGAGTAGCAGGATCGGCAGGTAGCGTAGAGGGCGATGATTAGACATGGTGGCGGGGTTTCGGCGGCCTATTATAGAGGAATTCGCGACCTTGTTTGACAACCGGCCTGCTCTCTATGGCTGGTATTGGCTTGGTGATTGGCTGTATGGTGAAACGAAATCCCGACACCATTTTTCTTAATGCTCGCAGGCTAATGACTATGTTGTAGAGGCTGATGGAGGCAGGGATGTGTTAATCAATCACCGCTCAATGCTACAAAACTGGTATCACGAGACGCTGGAAGTCGGAAAATGGTTCAGCGCGAGGCCGCACTGAACCATTGAGCAGATAAAGATCAGGATGCTTTAGCCATCACCAGATCATCATCCTTGATTGGTAACGCTTCGTCCGCTTCAGCGAGAGCATTATCTACTGTGTCGATTGCGTTCTCCCACTTGGCAACGACGGCGGTGGCAATCGCATTGCCCAACACGTTGGTGGCAGTACGTCCCATGTCGAGGAAGTGGTCAATGCCAAGAACCAGCAGCAATCCCGCTTCCGGCAGGTTGAACATCGGCAGCACGGCGGCGACCACAACCAGCGAGGCGCGCGGTACGCCGGCGATGCCCTTGCTGGAGATCATCAGTACCAACAGCATGGCGATCTGTGTGGTCAGACTCAGCTCAATACCGTAAGCCTGGGCAACGAACAGCGCCGCGAAAGTCGTGTAAATCATTGAACCATCGAGGTTAAAGGAGTAACCGAGCGGGAGCACGAAACCAGTGATGCGGTCGCGGATGCCGAATTTCTCGAGTTGTTCCATCAGCTTCGGATAAGCTGATTCGCTACTGGCGGTGGAAAAACCCAGCAGCATCGGGCTGCGAATGAGTTTAATCAGACGGAACACTTGCTTGCCCATGACGAAGTAACCCGCCAGAATCAGCGTCAGCCAGAGGGCGGCGAGGGTAATGTAAAAACTGATCAGCAGCTTTCCAAAGACCATCAACATGCCAACGCCCTGAGTTGTAATAATGCCAGCAACGGCACCAAAGACGCCGACAGGAGCGAAACGCATCACGTAGTCTGTGACTTTGAGCATGACATGCCCGACCTCTTCCAGTGTTTTGACCAGGCTACGGGCGGACTGATTATGAATATGTCCAAGTGCCACGCCGAAGAACACCGCAAATACAAGGATTTGCAGAATTTCGTTCGCTGCCATCGCTTCAAAAATATTCTTAGGGAAAACGTGGGTAATGAAATCTTTCAGATTGAGTGCGCTGGTCTTCAAGCCAACGGAACTGCCAACTTCCGGTAAAGGGATACCCAAATTCGTACCTGGATGCAAGAGATTGGCGAACACCAGACCCAGCGCCAGAGAGCAAAGTGATGCGCCGACAAACCAGGCCATAGCTTTAGCGCCGATACGGCCAACTTCCTTTGAATCGCCCATGCCTGCCAGACCGGAAACCAGAGTAGCGAAAATCAACGGGGCAATGATCATCTTGATCAGGCGTAGAAAAATATCGGTCAGTATGCTGAAGTAAGAGGCAATCTCCTTGGCTTGCGCCGGACTGGTAGCGAGAGTGTTACACGCATAACCGACAATGATGCCGAGTACCATGGCAACCATGATCAGCGTCGTTAATTTGTTCAATTTCATAATGGCTTCCTTATTGTGTTGACGTGAAGTGAGCTTCAGGCGATCTGATTCAGGATCATTGGTGGCTTGATCAGCACTTCGGAGCGTTGAGCTTCTGCACGTTGCTCAAGGCTCATCAGTTTGTGTTTGAGCACGATTTCTCCGGCACCACGGACACTGATGACTGTGATATCGGGATTCTCCAGCGCATGCGGCGTTTGGATGCTGTAACAGATAGCGGCTGGGACTTTTCTGTCACCGGGCTGATCGTGTTCCATGCGAGTTCTAACTGCACTCATGGGTTTGTCTCCGTTATTTATTTGTTGACCACGCGAGTACGAGGCTAATGTTTCTAGAGCACAGACCATGCCAATGCAAAAAATCCCCATAAAAATCGATAAGCTATTGATTTTTAAATATAATTTAATTTTGTCGGAGTAGGTGGTGGTCGGTTTTCCGGAGATTGACTTCCATCAGCGTTCGGATATCCGAACGGCTTGTGTCATTTCTCTGCTTTAAATAAGGCGAAATTAAATAGATCGACAGTAGACGCTAAACGGTCGTGGTGGGGTAGGGCGTAACCAGCGTCTCTATCACGACCGTCATAATTAATTGCTTCAACTATTCTTTGCAAGATACCTACTTCGTCCCATTGTTTGCATCAGGCTACGTCGTGTGCCAATTGCTCAATTCTGTCCATACATCCTGTTATGGCCGGGTGGTGCGAATGATTTATAAAACAGCTTCAATAAAGTCAACAGCCCTTGGCATTTTTATTTTTTTGGCTGGAGATTCATCTTCTGGAACATTTTGGGCGCTTAATTGCCAATACAGGTATGCATGACGGTAATCTCGCTTTCCTTCCCGGTCTTAGCCTGGCACCAGCTTATGACATGCTTCCCATGCTATATGCCCCGCAACGAGGGGTTGCGTTGGTCGAACGTAAATTTACGCCTGCTTTACCTGTACCCAGAGAGCGTACTGCCTGGATACGTGCGGCAGAAGCTGCTGTGGTGTTTTGGCAGAGAGCGGCAAGTGATATGCGTATCAGCGAGGGATTCAGGTCTATCGCCAGAATGAATGCGGATCAGATAGCGGCTCTGTTGTCGACGCAACGCGATTGACTGGTATCAGTGGTATCAGATATGTATATCTCGACATTGAAAATATATCGAAGTTTTATCTTCCATAAAATAGTTCGCGGGATGCTCAAATAACGTTAAATCCCGCTTTACCCGTAAGTCTGTACGACCTTGCTTAATAAGTAAGGCCTGCCTTCGTTACAAGGTGCGCCGTGGTATTTAACTGCTGATGGCTTGTAAGGTGCATTCATGCCAACGCCTTCGTGTCATAAGTTGTGACTCTTGAAGTAAGCTTGGTTTGCGTATTTTCTTCTCTATTGATGACTGATTGGGCTATCATGGCGCCAAATAAAATGGCGCGAAAAATAATTCGTGCCATTTTGTGGGCCGTAAATTTGGCACACAAAAATTCATGTCCAATTCATGAGTGCGCGATTAGACTTGAGAATATTTTTGCAACTCGTAATCCACATACAGGGATCATGATTACGTAGATAAGCAATTATTTTGAGCATGTCTACACACTAAAACCATGGATATTTCCTAAAAGTTCATAATGAATAAATCCGAAGCCATACAAATTGCGAACGAATCTTTACGCGTCAATTTACTCAACGAAGGTAATACGCAGTTTTCTCATGTCGTTCGCTATGTCAGTGACGAAGGCTGGTGGTTGAACATACCATTGGCTTACTTCAAGAAAGAGATCCACTTTCTGATCTGTAGTGAAAAGGCAAAAATTATTCGACATTTAACGATTAAGGCGAATTCAATCCTGAGTCCTGCAACTAAATTTCGGGTTAAAGATGGTGTTGCCGATGTCTTTATCTCTGCCTCCAATCCTAAAAAATTAGTTGATATTCTGCAAGGTGGTAGTAAATACAGTTTCAACAAACATCTTGTCGACGAACATAGATTTTAATGAACGTCATCCCTTCCTGACGCAGATAGATTCCTACTGTATAGCTTAATAATTTGCGAGTTACGACGTTGGGTTTTCTGCTTCACCGAGCGGCTTGCCCATAGCAACTTCTGACAAAATAAAGAATCAACATCTGTTGATGTATAGAGTGCGCAAATTTTTAACAAAGATATGAGTGAAATAGGTATGTCTTATATTTGATGTCACTCTGACCTGCCCCCCAAAAATTAATACGAAACCAAATCAGAGTCCGCGGTTAAAAAACTGTCTGCAAATTGATGCGGCGTCAGATAGCCAATTGCGTTGTACGGTCATTGTTCATTGTAGTCCTGATGCCATTCTCCTACGATTACCTTGGCATACCACATCGATATAAACCAACGCTCATTTAAACATTCATTCCTGAATTTGCCATTGAAACGCTCAATGCAGGCATTTTGCTGTAGCTTGCCCAGCTCGATAAAGTGGAACTTTAAATCTTTTTCATAGGCTCGTGCATCCAGCACTTTTCCGGCAAACTCAGTACGGTTATCGGTGTGTATGTTTGTAGCGGCGACACATTTGTTCTTGATAGCGGTTCGCTATTTGATAGATTAAAACAATCGCTTGGACATAATTGATTAGCTGAACGAAAATTAATGCTCAAGTAAAGTACATGAAGTTTATGTAAAGTTTCTATGATTTAACATCAGTGTTAAGTGAACACTTTTTTGTCGACGTTGCATTGATAAGAAATGCCTGCCGCTTTGGGGGGGCGTCTTTGAAATGTATTGAATAGTTTGGCCAATTTTTAATTGAACACGGAGATCAAACATGAATCAAATTCCCGCAACTGCCAAATGTCCGTTCCATGACGCTGGTGGCACACGCGCACAACAGGGCGCGCAGTCCAATGCAGATTGGTGGCCGAATCAGCTTAATCTGTCTATTCTGCATCAGCATCAGCCACAATCCAGCCCGATGGATCCAGATTTTAGCTATGCCGAGGCTTTCAAGAAACTCGATTTCAACGCGCTTAAGCAGGATTTGACGAACTTGATGACCGATAGCCAGGACTGGTGGCCAGCCGACTGGGGACATTACGGCGGTTTGATGATTCGTATGGCCTGGCACGTTGCAGGTACCTATCGCACCGCAGATGGACGTGGCGGTGCAAACACCGGTAACCAGCGTTTCGCTCCTCTCAATAGTTGGCCGGACAATGGCAATCTCGACAAAGCACGGCGCTTGTTGTGGCCGATTAAGCAAAAATATGGCAATGCGATTTCTTGGGCTGACTTGTTCATTCTCGCTGGCAATGTGGCAATGGAATCAATGGGCTTTAAGACTTTTGGCTTCGGTGGTGGTCGTGTTGATATCTGGGCACCCGAAGAGGATATTTATTGGGGGGCAGAGCAGGAATGGCTGGCCACCAGCGACAAACCCAATAGTCGCTACAGTGGGGATCGTGCACTCGAAAATCCCCTTGCTGCCGTACAGATGGGCCTGATTTATGTGAATCCACAAGGTCCCGATGGCAAGCCTGATCCCGTTGCCTCTGGCCGCGATGTACGCGAGACCTTTGCGCGTATGGCGATGAATGATTACGAAACTGTCGCATTGGTGGCTGGTGGCCATACGTTTGGCAAGATGCATGGTGCAGGCGATCCCTCCCTTGTTGGTCCCGAGCCGGAAGCCGCTCCGATCGAGGAAATGGGTTTTGGCTGGATCAATCAGTACGGAAGCGGAAAGGCTGGCGATACCACAACGAGTGGTTTCGAAGGTGCATGGAAACCTAACCCGACCCAATGGGATATGGGTTATCTTCGCGTGCTGTTCAAGTATGAGTGGGAACAGATCAAGAGCCCAGCCGGTGCCATCCAGTGGCGAGCTAAAGACGTGGCAAACGAAGACATGATTCCTGATGCCCACGATCCCGATAAAAAGCATCCGCCACAGATGACCACAGCTGATCTTTCGCTGCGTTTCGATCCTGATTATGAAAAAATTGCCCGCCACTTTCATGACCATCCCGAAGAGTTTGCCGATGCCTATGCTCGTGCCTGGTTCAAGCTGACTCATCGTGATATGGGACCCAAATGCCTGTACCTTGGTCCCGAGGTACCCGTTGAAGATTTGATCTGGCAAGACCCATTGCCTGCGGTCACACACCCTTTGGTTGATGATCGGGACGCAATCCAGATCAAAGCAAAGGTATTGGCCAGTGGCCTCTCCGTGGCGGAGCTGGTCTCTACTGCTTGGGCTTCGGCATCGACTTACCGAAACAGCGACAAACGTGGTGGCGCAAATGGTGGACGTATTCGCCTCGCACCTCAGAAAGATTGGGAATCAAACCAGCCTGAACAATTGGTGCGGGTTCTGGCTACGCTGGCAACTATCCGCGACAGCTTCAACTCAAACCAGTCTGAAGCAAAGCAAATTTCTATGGCCGATTTGATCGTTCTGGCGGGTAACGCTGGTGTCGAAGCTGCAGCCAAAGCCGCTGGTCACGTCGTAGAGGTGCCTTTTACGCCAGGTCGTACTGATGCCTTGGCAGAGCAAACAGATGCAGAATCGTTTGCTGTACTTGAGCCGCAAGCGGATGGATTCCGCAACTATCGCAAACAGGCTTTTCGCGTGTCCCCCGAAGAAATGTTGATAGACAAGGCGCAATTGCTGACTCTGTCCGCCCCTGAGATGGCCGTCCTGGTCGGAGGTCTGCGTGTGCTTGGTGCCAATCATGGAGGTAGTCAGCAAGGTGTATTTACCGAACGTGTGGGGCAATTGACGACAGACTTCTTTACTCACCTGGTTGATATGTCTACTGCCTGGAAACCTATTGATGACAACGTTTACGAAGGTCGTGATCGTAAGACCGGTGCATTGAAATGGACAGCTTCCCGCGTTGATCTGGCTTTTGGTTCGAATTCGCAGTTGCGTGCTATTGCTGAGGTCTATGCACAAAGCGATAACGCTGGCAAATTCGTGCGAGACTTCGTTGCCGCGTGGACCAAGGTGATGAATCTTGATCGTTTCGATGTGAAGTAAATTTGCCTGTATTTTTTACTTATCGCCAGCAAAGAAAAACCAATGATGGATCATCTGCAACAAGCTACTGATAGCTTGAAAGCATGATGGTTCATCGACGATGAATTATCTTCACTGGATTTTTGTCAGCTAAGACGGAGGATGAGCAGTGAAAGCCTGCTGTTCCCCAACCATATCCAATCCACATAAATCAAGAGAGGATTTATGAAAGATTTTGAAACTTTCAAAGATGAAAAGCTCAGACTGGGTTTTGATGAAGTGTTGGTTCGCCATTGGGAGCCGGATACAGAGAACAAAATGCACTCACACCCTTTTGACACGGATGCCGTGGTGGTGCAAGGTGAATACTGGCTCACAATGGGTGGTCAGATACGACACTTAAAGACAGGTGATGCATTCAAGGTGCCACGGAACATCATGCACAGCGAAAAATATGGTCACGAGGGAGCGGTATTCTGGGCGGCCAGGAAAAATTAATTTTTTAAGAAAACATATTTATCGGTTCTGTTGCTGCAAATAAATCGACCACTTGATCCTGTGCCGGTTGAAAAATTTATTCAGATACAGGACGTATTCAGAGAAATTCAAAAAAAATGGGCTGATTAATCACCCTCTGAATAAGTTGATTCCGGCATGATGAAGAAGATAATTGCGATCAGAAGATCGTAAGTTAGTGTGAGGTCGAAAATTTTTACTTAAAGTTTTTTCGAAGTAATCGCCAATTGTTTTATTTGATGTTGACTGGATGGCACCCTCTGAATGCTGGGTACCATAATTCCAGAGCGTTGTAGTAACTTTGCCGCAGGCATTCTATCTTCACAATGATGCTGCTATGACGAGTGTGCTCCCAGTACGCTCGCGGCATCGGAATATAGGTTTGTCATGACGGTATGCGACAGATTTGAACAGATTCACTTTGTCTGTATCTGACCGACTGACCAATGTCGTTTGTCTATCCTGTCTGAAATTCACTTATCCGATTTTTGCATAATAGGGTCACTACTCAGGTGGCGTGCTAATTCACCACCATTCCCGCTCCAGAATTCCCTGTCCGCCTGCCGTACGCGCTCTGCTGCGTGAACCATGTGTTCGGTGGCAGCAATGCGTGCCAGTTCTGGATTGCCGGCGGCAATGGCGCTAACGATTTTTTCATGCTCCTGTTGTACCTGCTTAGAAAAATCGAGTCGCCGCGCTTCGTTAGCACGGGTTACCTTGACTGCCGCGCGGATAGGCTGAGCGAACATTTCCACAAATTTTTCCCAATAGGGATTGCCAGTAGCTGCCGCAATGCAAAGGTGAAAACGCACGTCCTCTTCTACCCCGTCAATTCCAGTGGCGACAGATTCCTCAATGCGCCGCAGCGCATGTTCGATTTCTGCCAGTTGTCCGGGTGTCCGGCGTACTGCGGCTAGCGCAGCCGTTTCCGATTCAAGGCCGCGCCTCACCTCGATCAGGTTGAGCAGCGACTGTACCGATTGCTCAGTCATTTCATCACCAGTGTCGTTCTCGGAAGCGCAGACAAAAGTTCCACTACCTTTGCGCGTATTCAGAACGCCGTCAGCCTTCAGCAAGGCAATCGCTTCGCGCAGCACGGTACGGCTGACAGCAAAGTGCAACGCCATTGATTGCTCTGAGGGCAGGCGAGTACCTGGCTCCAGTTTGTCACTACGAATTTTTTGCAGCAATTTATCTGCAACGCGTGAGGCCAGGGTGCCAGTAGTGAAGCCTCCGTGCTCTAAATCTGGTTCTGGCATGGTGAATGAGATGGTGTTGTCCATACGGTACTTCCTTGCTGAAAATGTGCTGAATGTCGCAGTTGCATTATACAAATATACAGCTTGACATACATTAATTAGACAAATAATATACAACCAAACAAATAAAGAACAACTTGCCAGCCATACCTTGTGGCTACTAAAAATCAGGCAAGTATTATTGATAACCAGTAACAGGAGACAGCAATGCAACTTTCTGAAACGTTTACTAACGGGGATCGCAGTTCCGCGTTTGCCCAGACCTCGCTGGATGAGGTCTCCATTTATCGTAAAGTCACCTGGCGCATCGTGCCGTTCCTGATGCTTTGCTATATCGTTGCCTATCTTGACCGGGTTAATGTGGGATTTGCTAAATTGCAAATGTTATCTGACCTGAAGTTCAGTGATACTGTATTTGGTCTTGGCGCCGGAGTTTTTTTCTTTGGTTATTTTTTATTTGAAGTTCCTAGTAACGTCATCTTGCACAAGGTGGGCGCGAGGGTCTGGATTGCCCGCATTATGCTCACGTGGGCAGTCATTTCTGGCGCTTTCATGTTCGTTAGTACGCCATTCACTTTCTATGTGATGCGCTTTTTCCTGGGTTTGGCGGAGGCAGGATTTTTCCCGGGAATTATTTTGTACCTGACATACTGGTATCCGGCGGCACGTCGTTCGCGCATGGTGTGTACCTTCATGACTGCGATTCCGCTGGCGGGTGTCATCGGTGGCCCTTTGTCGGGCTGGATTATGGAGTCGTTTGCTGGCGTGAATGGTTTAACTGGTTGGCAATGGATGTTTGTCATCGAAGCGATACCAGCAATTGTTCTCGGTCTGGCCGTATTGATCTATCTGGACGACGGTATACGCTCAGCGAAATGGCTGACTACCGCCGAGAAAGATTTGCTCGAGCAGCGTATTGAGCAAGATGCAAAAAGTAAAGTGGAGCATCCGTCATTGCGCGCCATGTTTAGTGATTCCCGTGTCTGGATCATGGCTCTGATTTATTTTTGTTGTGTCATGGGCCAATATGGATTGACCTTCTGGATGCCAACATTGATTAAGACGGCGGGTATTAAAGGCGTATTGAATATTGGTCTGTTCACTGCCATTCCGTATTCTGCAGCAGTCGTTGCAATGCTGGTATTGGGGCGCAGCTCAGACAAGTACCTGGAACGTCGTTGGCACTTGGTCATTCCTATGTTGCTCGGCGCAGTCGGCCTAGTCGGTAGCGCACTGGCTGGTACAACGAATACCGGAATCGCGATCATGTTCCTGACGATTGCCGCAGCTGGAGTCTTGTCGTCAGCCCCCTTGTTCTGGAGTTTGCCAACTTCGTTTCTGAGCGGCGTAGCTGCTGCGGCAGGTATTGCAGCGATTAATTCCATTGGTAATCTGGCTGGTTTTGTCAGTCCCTTCCTCATCGGTGCGATCAAGGATATGACGCAATCAACTGACATCGCACTCTACGTATTGGCGGCCGTACTTTTGGCTGGCGCTGCTGTAGTGCTGACTGTACCGGCGCGCCTGGTGAATCGGTAATGGGATTTCTGTAGTACTTGTGCTGGAGATGGCCGCCTTCAAGTCAGCCAACTTTCAGGCAGGTACTCGCGAGATGTATTTAGTCACTCAATAATCACCAAATAATCACTACGTCCCTGTCCGGTTGCGTTCAGCTTTACCGGATGGGGAGCGGGAAATTCCCGTACTTTCTGAAACCGGAGTAAATTAAATGACAGAGCAAATCAAACGCGTTGGGGTAATCGGCCTTGGCGCAATGGGTATGGGTATCGCTCAATCCTTATTACGAGCAGGTTTTGAAGTGCATGCCTGTGACATGAGACCAGAGGCAGTACAAAAACTGGTTGATGCGGGTGCACATGCAGCAGCTTCTCCTGCAGAATTTGGCGATAAAGTCGATGCCTTACTGATCGTCGTCGTCAATGCTCAACAAACTGAGCAGGTATTGTTTGGTGAGCACGGAGCGGCTGCTCATCTGACGCCAGGGACCGTGGTCATTGCCAGCGCGACAGTGGCGCCGGAGTTTGCTGAGGAGCTTGGCGTTCGTTTGTCTGCTGTGGGGTTGCGTTTTATTGATGCGCCGATTTCTGGTGGCGCCGCCAAAGCTGCCAGCGGTGAAATGTCGGTCATGGCGGCAGGCGATCCAGAGACTTTCACTGTATGCGCTGATTTGTTTAAGGCTATCTGTGCCAAATTGTATCGGCTTGGCGATCGTCCCGGACAAGGCTCAAAAGTAAAAATGATTAATCAATTGTTGGCCGGTGTGCATATTGCCGCCGCAGCAGAAGCAATGGCATTGGGTTTGAGGGCAGGTTGTGATCCTGATGCGCTCTATGAAGTTATTTCCAATAGCGCTGGCAGCTCATGGATGTTTCAGAATCGTGTACCACATATTCTGAAGGGCGATTATACGCCGCTGTCTGCCGTTAATATTTTCGTTAAAGATCTCGGTATCGTGCTGGATTATGCGAAAAAAAATGTGTTTCCTTTGCCGCTGTCCGCTACCGCGCATCAGATGTTCATGCAGGCCTCAGCGGCTGGTTACGGTACACAAGATGATTCTGCTGTCGTCAAGGTATTCCCGGGAATAACCTTGCCAGTCAATAAAACGCTCTGAGGATAATCATATGGCAGTTTTACTTGGATGCATCGCCGACGATTTTACGGGTGGAACAGATCTGGCAGGCATGCTGGTAAAAGCGGGCATGCGCACCGTACAATTAATCGGTGTTCCGGCTACGCCCTTTGATGCTCAATACTTTGAAGATGTTGATGCAGTGGTGATTGCACTTAAATCACGCACGACTTCACCATCTGAGGCGGTGGCAGAATCGCTCGCGGCGTTACACTGGCTTCAGCAGGCGGATTGTCAGCAATATTATTTTAAATATTGCTCGACCTTTGATTCCACTCCGCAGGGGAATATTGGTCCTGTGGCTGAAGCTTTGATGCAGGCGTTGAATACCGACTTTACGATTGCTTGTCCTGCTTTTCCAGCAAACGGACGTACCATTTATCAAGGCAATTTATTCGTAGGCAAAGAGTTGCTGAATGAGTCGGGTATGCGCAATCACCCCTTAACTCCAATGACGGATGCGAATCTGGTCAGAGTGTTGCAACAACAGGTGAGTGGCAAGGTTGGTCTGACCGACTATGCAATCGTCGAGCAGGGCAGCGCCGCGATTGCCCATCACTTTCATTCATTGCGTGAAGAAGGCAAAAAATTTGCCATTGTTGACGCTGTGTCCAACCGTGATTTGCTGGAAATTGGATTGGCTTGCGCTGATATGCAATTAGTCACAGGGGGATCGGGTATTGCACTCGGTTTGCCAGAAAATTTTCGGCGGCGCGGCTTGCTTTCTGCGGATACTCACAACAAGACGCTTGCTCATCAATTGCCGGCAGTCGGCGGATTGCGTGCTGTCATTTCCGGTAGCTGTTCAGTGGCAACACAACGCCAGGTCGACGTGATGCGTGCGCAGTCTGCAGCATTTCATGTTGATCCATTATTGCTGGCAGAGCATGTGGATGTCGTCGGTTCCGCGTTGAAATGGGCGGCTCTGCATCTGGGTAATGTTCCCATCTTATTTTATGCCACTGCTACTCCTGAAACAGTAAAGTCAGTGCAGGCAAAACTGGGCGTCGAGCAGGCAGGTAGTCTGGTGGAGCATACCTTGGCGGCGATTGCGCTCGGACTGGTGAAATTAGGTGTCGGGCAATTGATTGTCGCTGGTGGCGAAACTTCGGGTGCCGTAGTCAAGGCGCTGGGCGTATCTGGTTTGCGTATAGGGCCGGAAATTGACCCGGGTGTACCCTGGACTAGTGCAATACCGGAGCAGCGTTGTGATGATACTTCGTCACTTTCGTCTCATTCATTGCCGCCATTGGCATTGGCGCTCAAGTCAGGCAATTTTGGCAGTGAAGATTTCTTTCTGAAAGCATGGAAGTATTTACCATGACTACGGCGATACATACGCAGCCCGAGGAAATGCGTCAGCGCGAGCAGATCGCCGCTTTCGGCCTTTCTCTGTTTGAACGTGGCCTTACTTCGGGCAGCAGCGGCAATCTCAGCGTGCGTCTGGAGGATGGCTGGCTACTTACGCCAACCAATGCCAGTCTCGGAAAGTTGAATCCGGCGACATTGGCCAAACTGGATTGGGATGGGCGGTTGATCAGTGGCGAACAGCCTTCCAAGGAAGCATTCCTGCACCGCGCAATGTATCAACAGCGTGACAAGGCCAGCGCGATTGTTCATTTACACTCGACTTATTCTGCAGCAGTCTCTTGCATGTGCGGATTGAATCATGATGATTGTATCCCGCCTCTCACCCCTTACTTTGTGATGAAGATAGGACGACTTCCTCTGTTGCCTTACCATCGTCCCGGTGATCCTGAATTGGCAGAAGCCATCGGTGCGCTGGCCTGCAAACATTCTGCAGTACTGTTAGCCAATCATGGGCCCGTCGTATCGGGCAGTTCAATTGAAGCTGCCGTATATGCAGCTGAAGAACTGGAAGAAACCGCGAAATTATTCTTATTGTTGCGGGATGTACCAGTCCGACCGCTGGATGCGCAGCAAATTGATGATCTTAAAACGAACTTTAAGCTTGATATTTAGATTGTTCATTCAATCCGTCACCAAAACACCATATATTAAAACTGGAGTGTCACTGTGCCAAAATTTGCCGCCAATTTGACAATGATGTTCAATGAGCTCGCTTTTCCCCAACGCTTTGCTGCGGCAGCAGCAGCGGGTTTTAGCGCTGTCGAATTTCTTTTTCCTTATGACAATAGTCCGCAAGAAGTAGCCTCATGGTTACATCAGAATCAATTAGAAAATGTTTTATTCAATTTGCCGCCGGGCGATTGGGCTGCGGGTGAGCGGGGCATTGCTTCCTTACCTGGACGTGCCTCAGAGTTTCAGGCTGGAGTAGCGCGCGGTATCGAATATGCAATTGCACTTGGTACTAAGCGAGTGCATATGATGGCTGGTCTGGTACCTGCCGACGCTGATCTGTCGTTATATCGTGCGCAGTACCTCGCCAACTTGCAATACGCTGCCCGTGCATTGGCAGCACATGGCATCAGTTTGTTGATTGAACCCATCAATGGTCGTGACATGCCAGGTTATTTTTTGAATTCCCAGTCACAGGCGCACGCGTTGCGGGAAGAGTCAGGAGAGGCCAACGTCAAGGTGCAAATGGATTTTTATCATGCGCAGATCGTTGAAGGCGATCTGGCGATGTGCTTCCGAAAATATGCTGACGGGATAGGCCATGTGCAGATTGCCAGTGTCCCAAGCCGCAACGAACCCGATGATGGTGAGATTAATTATCCTTACTTATTTAAATTACTTGATGAATCAGGCTACGACGGTTGGGTAGGATGCGAATACCGGCCACGTGGTCGTACAGAAGATGGCTTGGGATGGTTGAAGGCGGCTACAGAACAAGGAGTCAAGGCATGAAAATTCTTATTACAGGTGGCGCTGGTTTCCTCGGACAGCGGCTGGCGAGGCAATTGCTTACGCTCGGTCAACTTCGCGATAGCCATGGTCAGTTACAAGACATCAGCGAGCTGGTGTTGCTCGACGTTGTCGCAGCGCATGATTTTTCGGATCAACGAGTACGCGTTATTACTGGTGATATTGCCGATGACGGATTAATGCGTCAGGTCCTTGATCATGCGACGAGTTCTATTTTTCATCTGGCCGCGATCGTCAGTGGTCAGGCGGAAGCAGACTTTGATTTGGGGATGCGCATTAATCTGGATGCTCCGCGTCTGTTGCTGGATATTTGCCGCGAACTAGGGCACAAGCCCAAGGTGGTGTTTACCAGCTCCGTCGCTGTGTATGGCGGCCAATTGCCTGATGTGGTGCAGGATACGACTGCACTCAATCCACAGTCTTCATACGGTGCGCAAAAAGCGATCGGCGAATTGCTGCTCAACGACTATAGCCGCAAAGGCTACATTGATGGTCGTGTGTTGCGCTTGCCAACTATCAGTGTACGTCCCGGCAAGCCGAACAAGGCGGCCTCTTCGTTTGCCAGTGGCATTATCCGTGAGCCGTTGAATGGTCTTGACGCAGTTTGTCCGGTGTCCACTGATCTGAACTTGTGGTTGCTGTCACCACGTCGAGCGGTTGATGCTCTCATTGCAGGGCATGAGCTTTCTGCTGAAACTCTGGGAAGCCAGCGAACACTCAATTTGCCGGGTTTATCCGTGAGTGTCGGGCAAATGATTGCGGCACTTGAGCAGGTATCTGGAGCGGATGCTGCTGCTCGTATCAGTTTTGAGATTGATCCGGCCATTGAACGTATCGTTAAAAGTTGGCCTGCTGCCTGGAATGCCAGCCGTGCTGTATCAATGGGGTTATCTGCTGATAAGGATTTTGCCAGCATTATCCGGGCGTATATTGAAGATGAGTTGAGTTGATATTGCGATTCAGGAAAATTCCCGAGTGCTGATCAGAGAGTAAATCGGTTTTGGTCAGCTTTTCTGCCAAATTTGAAAAACTTTGTTAAAAGATATCATGCAGTTGTTGCCAGGCAGATCCTCCCTTTGCTCCTGCGCGGATGGATGAGTCAGTTTGATTTACTTGAGTAGCCGAACTCCTTTTTTATTTTGTAGTCGTGCCTGCACTATTGATCATCTTAATCAATAGTGCAGGCATTTTTTTGGAGGTAATCGTAGCGACTCGCAGAGCTTCGTCGGCTGTAATTCCGTTATGTAGTGGTTCTTGTCCGTGATGATATTCTGCTGCAATAACGTCAAAAATACTTCCATCTGCACCTATCACATCAGATTTTGATCTAATCGGACTACTTTAGCCCAAGTTGGATCTATCTCATTGCAAAATCTGGGCAGACGCTAATGTCAGCTTGTTATGTCAGTCTGTGAAATTTTCTTCATTAAAACATCAGCGATACTAGTGTCAACAGGTACAATCCTGCCCTTAGTCTGCATCTGGGAAGGTAACATGGCTCCCAGCGCTCTTTATAAAGAACCCAAAATCAGCGTGCATATGATGTATTTCCGATAGAGTCTTTCACCTAGTTAATACTTCAGATGTTGAGACATATTCGTTCTGAGGAAATACTCTTGAATTTGATACTCTCTGGCACGCACCGTTCAGCAGTATTTTTAGCGACATAATTATTTTTGATGACTACACCGATGTTGAATAAGTTTGTATTTTGTATCTCATTTTTTTGTATTGGCAGTGCTTCTGCATTTTCGCTGAACTCAAGATACGCGATGGTGGTGGAAGATGGTAGTAATAAAGTGCTCTATGAAAAAAATGCGGATGTCGTCGCACCGATAGCATCGCTGACCAAACTGATGACAGCGATGGTCATTCTGGATCGTAAGCAAGATATGAATGAGAAAATTGCGATTGATGCTGCCGATGTCGATAATCTGAAGCATAGCGTTTCTCATGTCCCGGTTGGTGCTGAATTGCCGCGTCACGAAGTGCTGCAATTGGCATTGATGTCCTCTGACAACCGTGCCGCTGCCTCCCTGGCACGCACATATCCGGGGGGAATCACTGCGTTTTTACGGGCAGTGCAGGAAAAAGCCAAAGTGCTCGGTATGCGCCATACAGTGATAGAAGAACCGACCGGCCTTTCTCCACATAACACCTCTACCGCGAGTGATCTGGTCAGGATGGCGACTGCGGCTGCGCGCTATCCTGAAATTGCTGATATCACGACCGATAGTTCAGATCTGATACAGATTAATCATCGGCAAGTGAAGTTTCGCAATACCAATCAGCTGGTGGGTAAAAAGGGCTGGGATATTTTGTTGTCAAAAACGGGCTTTACCAATGAAGCTGGCAAATGTTTGATCATGCGGTTTAAACATGGAGGAAAAAATGCCACCTTAGTTTTGTTGAACGCACAAGCCAGTTCATCGCGCTTTTTGGATGCGGTCAATATTAGGCGTTTGATCAGCAAGCCATCTTTGGTTGCAGGTCAAACTCAGCCACTGGTACGGTGAAGATAGGCCGTTATCAGCTGAAAAATTGGCCGCCTGCGTAAGCGATTAGCAATCAGCGATGAATTGTGAGCCGCTCATCAACTTCATGGGGCTTTCAGGTTGGTATTGTGTGTCACGATGGCCGGTAGGTAGAGATCGCTGAACTCAGCTGGCATTCTGCGTACTTTTCCGCTGCTCACTTCTATGCACACCAAATTCCAATGGCCACGCATGACGACGGCCTTGTCTTTTTCACGAATCAGTTGAAAGCGTCGTTCCATCGTGATTTTTCCATCGCTCGCTACCAGCCAGGTGGCGAGCAGCAACTCTTCATTCAATATGGTTGGCAGCAAATAATCATAAGAAGCTTGCCGTATCGCCATAGCCCTATCCAGTCTGTGGTAATCCTCCAGACTCAATCCCAAACTTTCAGAATGTGTCCAGCCTATGTTTTCACACCAGCGGACATATACAGCGTTATTGGTATGATTTAATCCGTCAATATCTGCAATTCCTGGGGTGACGCGCAGTGTAAATGCGTTTGGATAATCCCAAACCATATTCATTTCCTTTTTCAGCTAATAATCAGAGTAGGGCGATTGCCAATACGCTATTTTTTGATTTGATTTGAACTTACGCAAAATTGTCCCGACAGGTAATGGCGACGAAGACAACGCAGTCTGCACTGGGATGGTATGCCTACTCAAACGCTGCTGGGGAGTTTTGTGTCAATCCTGTTGATATTAATCGATGATAGCAACAAACCATGCGAATGATTGTTTTTAGCTGAGTGTTAAACTTTGTTTCATTTAATTTCCTCGGGGAAATATTGATGTACCATCTTATTTATCTGGCCATCAGATAGTCTTCAGCGCTACCAAACCCGGTGACCCTTCCCCCGTCACTGAAGTGATTCGCCAGATATCATCGACGAAAAACGGTTAATCAACCGTACCGTTGATGCTTCACCGGCCCCGATCCGCCGCCTGAATAGTACCTGATTCATATTGCGCGTTGTCGCGATATCAACTGATTTTCCTTTTTTAAACTGAGTAGAAATCAGGGTAACCGAAGGCGTAAGTGTGATTTCATTTTGATTGTAAGTGGCATTGCCAAGCTTTCATTGTGTTTCAGAGCAATGTGAGCTGCTAGGTGTTAGTGGTCGCAGACCAAGCCACCATGCTGCTGATCAGCAGATTAAGGACTATCAGACAAGGGGGGGCGATGGCATCGAGTAACGAACAACTTTTTTAAAAAAAATAATCAAATACATTGAGGTATAGACGATGAGCTCATCACTTCATTTTTTACTTGTAGACGATTTTTCTACGATGCGACGAATTGTCGCCAATTTACTCAAAGAACTGGGATATACCAAAATTACCGAGGCAGAAGATGGTGAACAGGCATTAAAGTTATTAAAAAATAACGATATACTGAACTCTATTGATTTTGTTATATCCGATTGGAATATGCCAAAGATGGATGGTCTGGATTTGTTGAAGAATATTCGCAAGGAGCCGGACTTGTCACATTTGCCCGTGCTGATGGTGACTGCGGAAGCAAAAAAAGAGAACATCATTGCAGCGGCACAAGCAGGTGCTGATGGTTATATCGTGAAACCGTTTAATGCCGGTACGTTGAGTGATAAGCTGGAGAAAATCATGAGTAAGAAAGGAATAGCAGCATGAACGATATCTCAATCGAAGAGCTGGCCGTGGCGCCAGAAGTAGAGGTGTTTGGTCGTCTGGGTGGGATCGTACGCTCGCTGCATGATGCATTGAACGAAATTGGCGCCGGACACGTACTTGCAGAGGCCGTCAGCGAATTTCCATCAGCACGTGAACGGTTAGTCCATATTGCTAGCCTGACCGAAAATGCTGCAAACAAGGTATTGACCAAAGTAGAAGAAACCAGTCCTATGCAGCAACGTTTGTCCCGTCAGGCGAACGATGTGCAGCAGAAGTGGGATGCGGTCGATTTTGATACTCTGGACGCAACTGGTTTTGCTGAATTAAAAGCAGCAACCAGTCTGATGCTCTCAGCGACGCAATTACATTGCGACACAACGTATGCCGCATTGTCCGATATTATGATGGCACAGGATTTTCAGGATTTGACTGGGCAATTGATCAAAAAAGTCGTCGGCTTGCTGACGCGTACAGAAAATGATTTGTTGCGTCTGCTGATTGATGCTGCACCTCCGGGCACGATGTCCGTGGTGAAAAAAGAAGAGATTATGGCGGGCCCTGGTGCTCCCGGCAGCGTGGCGCTGGAACAAACCGATGTTGATGATTTATTGGCAGATTTAGGTTTTTAAACACCGATGTTTTTACCGTCAGTAACGTCGGTACTTTCGTCTACTTTACAGGTGACTTCATGACGCAAATTAGGAAAATGAACATCCTGATCATCGATGATGATCCGACTAATCTGAAATTTTTTTCCTATTTGCTCAAAGCGATTCCAGATGTGGAAGTCATTTGCTTTGAACGAGCGCGTGATGCCTTGCAATGGTCGGAAGTGAATGAGCCCGATCTGGTTCTGGTTGATTATATGATGCCGGAAATGGATGGTCTGGAGTTTATCGCCTCATTCAGAGAAATACCGGGCAAGGCCAGTATTCCGCTGATTATGGCGACGGCGGACGCTGATAACGACGTGCGTTATAAAGCGCTGGAAATGAGTGCCAATGATTTCCTGACTAAACCGGTCAATAAATTTGAACTGCGGGCGCGCGTGTCGAATATGCTGAGCTTGCGGCAGTTCCAGCTTGAGCAAGTCAATCGTGCTGACTGGCTCGCGGAAGAGGTACGTAAGGCGACAGCAGCGATGGTGTTGCAGGAAAAAGAAATTATTCACCGCTTGTCGCGCGCCTCTGAGTATCGTGATCCCGAAACCGGTGCGCATATTTTACGGATGGCGCACTATTCAAAAATGATTGCGAAGAATCTCGGCCTATCAGCCAAAGATCAGGAGTTGATATTGCATGCGGCTCCCATGCATGATGTCGGGAAAATGGGTATTCCTGATCAGATTTTATTAAAGCCAGGCAGGTTGACTGACGAAGAAATGACGATCATGAAAACACATGCCGCAATCGGTGCAGAAATTCTTGATGGCAGTGAGTCGGTGCTGTTAAAGGCGGCGACTGAAATCGCATTAAGTCATCATGAGAAATATGATGGTAGTGGATATCCTCGTGGTCTGAAGGGCGATGATATCCCTTTGTTTGGTCGGATCGTTGCTGTTGCAGATGTCTTTGATGCCCTGACTTCATCACGTCCCTATAAACCGGCATGGGATATTGACCGTGCTTGTGATTTGATCAGAGATAGTTCAGGTACGCACTTTGACCCCGCATGTGTACAAGCTTTTTTCTCGACATGGGACGAAGTATTACAGATACGCGCAAAGCATGATGAATAGCGTTTGTGCGTGCATTTTTTATTTTCATCTTTGTGAATGTAATGTGCCGCACAACGATGATGCAGCGTCGTATCTGGAGTTTTTCTTTCAATAAGCGTATAACGTGCAAGGCTGTCTCTGCCGATAACTATAGCATGCGACGAAACTTTGTTCGAGCCGCTGGCAGCTGGTGTGCATGTCAATCAAAAGATGCCTGTTTATTGTTTATCGTTAATGTAATTTGAAGGACACTACAGAGCAGCCAGTTAAAGCTCAGGCAGTCGCCTCATGTATTCTTTTGTTGTGCCTATCAACATCATCCCATCAGCAATCTAAGGCAGTGATCTACACTTCATGGAACTCCGTCATCTCAGATATTTTGTCGCTGTTGCCGAGGAGCGAAATTTTACCCGTGCATCTGAGCGACTGTTTATTGCTCAGCCACCGTTGAGTCGCCAGATACAGCAACTCGAAGAGGAACTGGGCGTGTCTTTGTTTGAGCGTGGATCACGACCATTGAAGTTAACCGAGGCCGGTCGGTTTTTCTATGCACATGCCCAGCAACTATTGGGCAAAGCCGCAGATCTGAAAACAATGACACAGCGTGTGGGTAATATCGAACGCACCTTGTCGATAGGATTTGTCGCGTCGACTTTATACGGCAAGTTGCCCACAATCATCCGTCGCTTTCGTCTTGAGCATAAAAATATTGAACTCACGTTACATGAAATGACGACGATGGAGCAGATTAAGGCACTGAAAGAAGGCAAGATTGATGTTGGTTTTGGGCGCATCAAACACGAAGATCCTTACATTCGCCGGATCGTATTGAGAGAAGAGCGGATGATGGTTGCCTTTCCAGTCGGGCATCCTTTGTCAGAGTTGGCATCCTCAGTCAAACTGAAGGATCTTGTGACGGAAACACTGATTATTTTTCCGAAATCTCCCCGCCCCAGTTTTGCTGATCAGGTACTTGGCGCTTTTATTGATCGTGCGATACAACCCAATAAAATTCTGGAAGTGCGTGAGCTGCAGATTGCAATCGGCCTCGTTGCCGCAGGCGAAGGAATCGCGATTGTTCCTGCCAGTGTGCAAAGAATGAAAAGGGATGATGTTCTGTATGTAGAGTTGGATGAGCGTCATACGGTTTCTCCCGTGATTTTCAGTGCCAGACTGATGGACAAATCCGACGAGCTATCTAGTTTGCTACAGTTGATTTATGCCATTTACGATGCAGAAAACATCCCTCATATCAAAGAAGATCTATAGCTTCTTTACTTGCCAACTATGCGATAAAGAGATGTGTCGATAGTGACTCTTCGCGTGTAGGGTTCTTCATTTTTCTCTTTTACAGCACTTCTTCCCAGCTGTTTTAGCTACTTTTTTACTGCGAATGATCATTTTTCGCTGATCTCTCTCTCGCTTTCAATCTCGGTTCACCGATTTAATCGGCACTCCCCCGGTTTTGCATGTCAAATCTCCTCTATGCACCATTTTCATGGCGCTGCCTTGTCTGCTGTGATGTGCTGTAGTCACTTCGTTCGTTTCGTTTTTTGATGTCTGCTAAAGCTTGATTTTGATGTTGTCAGGATGAAATTTAATTGTATTTTATTAAGAATATTTATACTTTTAAGGTATTGAAATCATACTAAATCAGTGTTGGATTCCTTATTTTGATCGGGATATAGTCCTTTCATCCAACAAATTATATAAATTGAATATGATCCAGAGCATAGAAACCATCCTTGTTGACGTGCCCACAATACGGCCACACAAGCTGTCTGTTGCAACCATGAATACGCAAACGCTGGTGCTGGTTCGTGTGCGTTGTGCCGATGGCATTGAGGGATGGGGTGAGGCCACAACGATTGGTGGTTTGAACTACGGTGGTGAAAGCCCTGAAAGTATCAAAACCAATATTGATACGCACATCGCACCTTTGTTGATCGGTATGGACGCATCGCAAGTCGCCAAAGCGATGATGAAGATTCGGAAAATCATACAAGACAATCGCTTTGCTAAATGTGCGATTGAAACTGCATTGCTGGACGCTCAGGCACGTCGCCTGAATATTCCTCTCAGCGAGTTGCTTGGTGGTCGTGTCCGCGACACCTTACCCGTTGCCTGGACTCTCGCCAGTGGCGATACCGTGAAAGACATCGCTGAGGCAGAAAAAATGCTGGAGCTGCGCCGTCACCGTATTTTCAAACTCAAGATTGGCTTACGTTCTGTTGCCGATGACGTGGCGCATGTTCTGGCGATTAAAAAAGCGCTGGGTGATCAGGTCAGTGTTCGTGTTGATGTGAATCAGGCATGGAGTGAAATGGATGCAGTCAATGGGATCGCGGCTCTTGAGGCTG
Organism: Undibacterium sp. SXout7W; assembly: GCF_049339385.1. Lineage (NCBI taxonomy): Bacteria > Pseudomonadati > Pseudomonadota > Betaproteobacteria > Burkholderiales > Oxalobacteraceae > Undibacterium > Undibacterium sp. SXout7W. Next base: position 40,910 of record NZ_JBMPPF010000004.1, read on the forward strand.
GCGGTATTGATCTGATTGAGCAGCCTGTTCGTGCAGAAAATATGGCCGCCATGGCACGTCTGACTCAGCGCTTTTCTGTCGCCATCATGGCGGATGAAGCATTGCATGGGCCGCAAGATGCCTATCAGGTGGCAATGCAAAACGCGGCAGATGTATTCGCGGTCAAGATTACCCAATCCGGTGGCCTGATACCCGCATTACAGGTCGCAACCGTGGCGCAATTGTCCGGCGTCAGCCTGTATGGCGGCACCATGCTTGAAGGTGCGGTCGGAACTGCTGCGTCAGCCCACGTGTTCTCTACCTTTACCGATTTATCGTTTGGCACAGAATTATTCGGGCCATTACTGCTGACAGAAGAAGTCTTGCGCGAACCCCTGGTCTACAAAGATTTCATGCTGGAAGTGCCGAAAAAACCTGGTCTGGGCGTAGAAATTGATCTGGAAAAATTACAGTTCATGCGTCGTCAATAAGCCCCGTTAAAAATCACGAAACAGAGTTAATCGAGGAGAGCAGCATGTTGTTTCACGTAAGAATGGATGTCAGTTTGCCGGTCACGATGCCAGAAGCACAGGCAGCTGAGTTGAAAAAAACAGAAAAAGAAATTGCTCAGGCATTGCAGCAAAGTGGCAAGTGGCGTCACTTATGGCGTATCGCAGGGCAGTACGCCAATATCAGTGTATTTGATGTTGAGAGTGTGGATGAACTGCATACCCTGATTTCTACGCTGCCACTGTTTCCTTATATGCAAATCCAGATCATGCCTTTATGCCGTCATCCATCATCGATCCGGGATGACGATCGCTAAAAGTTTGATGGCAGTTCAGCGAGTCGGCACGAGCGCGCACAGATGATGCAGGTGATCCCGATGACGCTGCATTGATAGAAATCCGTAGTAACGATTGTTTCAATATAGACCTATTCCTTTTGGAGACAGAAATGACACATACAGAAATTGATTCCCTTGTAAAAAGCTGGATTATTGATTCCGCTACACGTCCAGCTAACCCTCGCGTGCAACAGGTTGTACTGCGCCTCGTGAGTGATTTGTGTAAAGCGATAGAAGACCTGGACATTCAGGCGTCTGAATTCTGGAAAGGTCTGGAATATTTGTCTGCTGCAGGTGCCCGTAATGAACTTGGTCTGCTCACACCAGGCCTGGGTCTGGAACGCTTTATCGACATCCGTGCTGACGAAGCCGAAGCAAAAGCAGGTCTGGCCGGCGGTACCCCTCGCACGATTGAAGGCCCGTTGTATGTTGCTGGCGCCCCCGAAAGCAAAGGCTTTGCGCGTTTGGATGACGGCTCTGAAAGTGATAAGGCGGAAGTCTTGTTCATGCAGGGAACAGTCTACGGTGCAGATGGGAAGCCATTGCCAAATACCAAGGTAGAAGTGTGGCATGCCAATTTGCTGGGTAATTATTCCTTCTTTGACCAGACACAGTCCTCTTTCAATCTGCGTCGTTCCATCATCACAGACGAAAATGGTCGTTATCAGTTCCGCAGCATCATGCCTATGGGATACGGCTGTCCTCCGGATGGCACCACTCAGCAACTGCTGGATTTACTCGGTCGCCATGGACGCCGCCCTGCGCATATCCATTTCTTCGTCACAGCCGACGGACATCGTAAATTAACGACGCAGATCAATATTGATGGCGACGAATATCTGTGGGATGACTTCGCATTTGCCAGCCGTGAAGGTCTGGTACCGGCCGTCACACGTATTTCTGCTCCCGATCAGATTTCTGCCAAAGACCTGAATGCGCCTTTCGCCTCAATCGACTTTGATTTCCATCTCTACGCTGATACAGCAAAAGCGCCTTCGGCAGAAGTTGAGCGCAACCGCGCTGCTGCTTAAAGCCACTTTCGCTGTCACGCACTGTATGAACTGAAAACCTGGCGGATATTCATCCATGCCGCCTGGTTTTCAAATAGAAAATCCGAGAGAGAAATCATGATTCCGATTCATCCTGACAATACGCCAAAGCTGAAAAGCCTGGACGACTACCTGATCGAAGATAAAGCAAAAGGCGACTACCGTCTGCATCGCAGCGCCTTTACCGATGAGGCTTTATTCGAACTCGAAATGAAGCACATCTTTGAGGGCAACTGGATCTATCTTGCTCACGAAAGCCAGATCCCGAACAATAATGATTACTACACGACGCATATCGGTCGTCAGCCGATTTTTATTGCGCGAAATCGTCAGGGTGAATTGAATGCCTTTATCAATGCCTGCAGCCATCGCGGTGCCATGTTGTGCCGTCACAAGCGCGGCAACAAGGCGACGTACACATGCCCATTCCACGGCTGGACCTTCAACAACAGCGGCAAGTTGCTGAAAGTCAAAGACCCGGAAGAGGCGGGTTATCCCGAATGCTTCAATAAAGAAGGTTCACATGATCTGAAAAAGGTCACCCGTTTTGAAAACTACAAAGGTTTTTTGTTTGGCAGCCTGAATGATGATGTGTTGCCGCTGCCTGAGTTTTTAGGTGAAGCAGGCAAGATCATCGATATGATCGTCAATCAATCTGCAGATGGTCTCGAAGTGCTACGCGGTGCATCGACCTATACCTTTGAAGGTAACTGGAAATTACAGGCCGAGAATGGTGCGGATGGTTATCACGTGTCCGCTGTGCATTGGAATTATGCTGCGACCACCAATCATCGCAAAGAGCAGGAAGCGATGCGTGCCGACAATATCCGCGCGATGGACGCCGGTAAGTGGGGCAAGCAGGGCGGCGGCTTTTATGCGTTTGAACACGGTCATCTGGTGTTGTGGACTAAGTGGGCAAATCCTGAAGACAGGCCAAATTACCCGCGTCACGCTGAGTTCTCAGAAAAATTCGGCAAGCCGACTGCGGACTGGATGATAGAGCGTTCACGCAATCTCTGCTTGTATCCGAATGTGTATCTGATGGATCAGTTTGGTTCGCAAATCCGCCTGTTACGTCCGATCTCTGTCGATAAAACCGAAGTCACGATTTACTGCATCGCGCCAAAAGGGGAGTCGGATGAAGCACGTTCACGCCGCATTCGCCAGTACGAAGATTTCTTTAATGTCAGCGGCATGGCAACGCCGGATGATCTGGAAGAGTTCCGCGCCTGTCAGCAAGGATTCAAAGGTATCGCTCTGGAATGGAATGATATGTGCCGTGGTTCTGAGCACTGGATAGATGGTGCTGACGATGCCGCCAAAGAAATTGGACTGCAACCAGTCATGAGCGGCGTGAAAACAGAAGATGAAGGCTTGTACACCATACAGCATCGCTACTGGCTTGATGTGATGAAAAAGGCCATGGCAAAAGAAGGAGCACAGTCATGAAAAACATCAGCCTGCAGGACATCAGCAGTTTTTTATACCGTGAATGCCGCTTGCTCGACGATGAGCAATGGGATGACTGGCTGGAATGCTATGACAACAATGCCCAATTCTGGATGCCATCCTGGGATGACGACGACAAGCTGATTACTGATCCACAACGTGAAATATCACTGATCTTTTATCCGACCCGTCAAGGGCTGGAAGACCGCGTATTCCGGATCAAGACCGAGCGTTCCAGCGCCACCATGCCGGATACACGTACCAGCCACAATCTTGCGAATATTGAGCTGGAAAAACAAGAAGGCGATGTGGTGACGGTACGCTTTAACTGGCATACGCTGAGCCATCGCTACAAAACCAATTACAGCTATTTTGGCATGTCGCGCTACGTGATCGACTTTTCAGGCGACAGCCCGAAAATTCTGAACAAATATGTGGTGCTGAAAAATGACTACATTAATCAGGTGATCGATATTTATCACATCTGATGCTGCTGATGTTGGAGATGTTGCTGTTGGATCTGATGCGGCAAAGCATTCATCCGCATCAGATCGTTATTCATTTATAAAATTCAGGAGACAAGTCGATGAGCTACAACATCGCACTGCAATTCGAAGACGGCATTACCCGCTTCATTTCATGTAACGACAATGAAAAATTGTCCGACGCGGCCTACCGTCAGAAAATTAATATCCCTCTCGATTGCCGCGATGGTGCTTGCGGAACTTGTCGTGGATTTTGTGAATCTGGCAAATACGATATGCCGGAATCGAGCTATATCGAAGATGCACTGGAACCGGCAGATGCCGCCAAAGGTTACATTCTGGCGTGCCAGATGAAACCGACATCCGATTGCGTTGTGCAGATTCCGGCAAGTTCTGCGTCATGCAAGATTGCCGTATCGGAATACAAGACGACCATCGCAGAAGTGCAGACAGTGTCTGATTCGACGATCAGTTTTTCGCTGCAACTGGACAATCCTGATGCATTAGATTTTTTGCCGGGTCAATATGTGAACGTATCGATTCCGGGCACTTCACTGACACGCTCGTATTCTTTCAGCTCGGCGCCCGGTGCCGCACAAGCGTCGTTTGTGGTACGTAATGTGCCGAACGGACGTATGAGCGAATTTCTGAGTAAGCAAGCCAGGATAGGTGATGCGATGAGTTTCACCGGCCCTTATGGCAGCTTCTACTTGCGTGAGGTGAAGCGCCCCGTCCTGATGCTGGCAGGCGGCACAGGCATTGCGCCGTTCCTGGCTATGCTGGATGTATTGGCTGCCCATGGCTTTAGCCAGCCCGTGCGTCTGGTCTTCGGTGTGACTAACGATATGGATCTGGTTGCATTGGAAAAACTCGATACTATCGCCGCACAACATCCGCAATTTACCTATCGCACCTGCGTTGCCGCAGCTGACAGTCAGCATACTCGCAAAGGTTATGTTACCCAGCATATTGAGCCTGAATGGCTGAATGCGGGCGATGTCGATATGTATCTGTGCGGTCCGGTTGCCATGGTGGATGCGGTAAAAAAATGGCTGGATGAAGTTGCCGTCAAACCGGCGAACTTCCTTTACGAAAAATTTTCAGCCAGTAATTGAACCAGTGCAGCCGAGGAAATGATGATGCGTGATATGCGTGATACTCAACGATTCAAAAACAAGGTGGTGGTAGTTACTGGCGCCGCACAAGGCATAGGGCAGGGCGTTGCTTTGGCGATCGCCGAAGAAGGCGGGCAACTGGTGCTGGCAGACCGTTCGGATCTGATCGATGGTGTTGCCGAAGAGGTTGCCGCGCTGGGCGCGGAAGCGATCGTCACCAATGTGGATCTGGAAACCTATGCCGGAGCCAGCGCGATGATTGCAGCAGCCATCGCGCGATTTGGTCGTGTCGATATCCTGATCAATAACGTCGGTGGTACGATCTGGGCCAAACCGTACCAGGAATATGAAGAAGCGCAGATCGAGGCAGAAATCCGTCGCTCGCTGTTCCCGACATTGTGGTGCTGTCGTGCCGTCTTGCCGGGCATGATGGAGCGTCAGCAGGGCGTAATTGTGAATGTGTCTTCGATTGCCACCCGCAGCATTCATCGCATTCCTTATGCCGCGGCCAAGGGCGGTGTGAATACCATGACTGCCAGCCTGGCGATGGAGCATGCCGCCGATGGTATCCGTGTGAATGCAGTGGCGACTGGCGGTACCGAAGCACCGCCAAGAAAAATTCCACGCAACCCGAAAAAATTGAGCGAACAGGAAGAGGTCTGGTATCAGGATATTATTGATCAGACCGTGGCATCGAGTCTGATGCATCGTTATGGAACGATTACAGAGCAGGTCAACGCGATACTGTTTCTGGCGTCCGATGAGGCATCGTATATTACCGGAACTGTATTGCCTGTTGGCGGCGGTGATCTGGGCTGATGTACGTGATCAACGATTTCTATTCCCGTTATCAGAAATGATAGGCGAAATGATGATGGTGCCTCATGACTAAGCGCGCAATATTGGATGACTGGTCGTTTTCGGCAACAGTTGCCGGGTTTCTTGCCGTCCTGATTTCTTATTCCGGCCCGCTGGTGATTTTTTTTCAGGCAGCAACGGCGGCGCACGCTTCCCCGACAATGATTGCATCCTGGGTATGGGCAATTTCCATCGGTGCCGGCGTCTCCGGAATTGTATTGAGCTGGTGGCTGAAAGTGCCGATTGTCACAGCCTGGTCTGCACCTGGCACGGCATTGCTGGTCACATTGTTTCCGGCCATGCCACTGAGTCAGGCGATTGCGGCTTATCTGACATCCGCAGTCGTTCTCTTTTTGATCGGCATATCCGGCTATTTTGATAAATTAATACGTCATATTCCTAAGGGTATTGCGGCGGGCATGATGGCGGGCATCTTGTTTCAGTTTGGCGTGAATACCTTCAAATCGATTGCAGCCGTGCCTTTACTGTCTGTCGTGATGATAGTGACGTATATCGTCTTTCGCAAAATATTACCGCGCTATGCCATCGTGCTTGTGCTGCTCGTTGGCGCGCTGATGGCAACGTTGACTGGTCTGGTCAATCTGAGTGCCGTACAGCTGCATATAGCAACGCCGGTGTGGACTGCGCCAGAATGGACCTGGCAATCGACGCTAAGCTTTGCGGTCCCCTTAATGATCGTCAGTCTGACAGGACAATTTTTACCAGGCATGGCGATTCTTCAATTATCCGGTTACCAGACACCTGCCAAACCCATACTGGCAGTGACGGGCATCGCTTCGCTCTTGGTTGCTTTTTTCGGTGGAATCACGATTGTGATTGCCGCAATTACTGCGGCCTTGTGTACCGGAAAAGACGCGCATGAAGATGCAGACAAGCGCTATATCGCCGGTATCGCGAATGGTATTTTCTATCTGATCGGCGGAATCATGGCAGGCACTATCGTCGCGCTGTTCACCAGCTTGCCAAAAGAATTTGTGGCTGTACTGGCAGGGCTTGCGCTGCTGGGCGCGATCACAACGAATGTACTGGCTGTTGTGCAGGAAGAAGAACATCGGGAAGCATCGATGCTCACGTTTCTGGCAACAGCTTCCGGCATGACATTCTTAGGGCTTGGTTCGGCTTTCTGGGGCATCGTTATTGGTGCTTTTGCTTATCTGGTACTCAATCAGAAGCGCCAGTCAATTACTTCCTGAATCACAATAATGACAATTTCTGCAAAGGTATGAGCATGATAGATAAGACGTCTACTTCGATGGCAGATGCCATCGCCGGTATACAGGATGGCGCAACCATCATGATCGGCGGCTTCGGAACCGCAGGTCAGCCCGCTGAACTGATTGACGCATTGATCGCACATGGCGCAAAAGAGCTGACCATCGTCAACAACAATGCGGGCAATGGCGACATAGGTCTGGCCGCATTACTGAAAGCTGGTCGCGTGAAAAAAATCATCTGCTCTTTTCCGCGGCAATCCGATTCTTACGAATTCGACAAACTGTATCACGCCAAAAAGATAGAACTGGAGCTGGTGCCGCAAGGAAATCTGGCTGCCCGCATACAGGCAGCAGGATCAGGGCTGGGGGCGATTTTCACACCGACCGGTTATGGCACTTTACTGGCAGAGGGCAAGGAAACACGTCACATCAATGGCAAAGACTATGTGCTCGAATATCCGATTTTTGCCGATGTTGCCCTGATCAAGGCACACATGGGTGACCGCTGGGGTAATCTGGTGTATCGCAAAAGCGCGCGTAACTTTGGCCCTATCATGGCAATGGCAGCGACCTGCACCATTGCGCAGGTAAGCAAGGTCGTCCCGCTGGGGGAGCTGGATCCGGAAAATATTATTACCCCGGGTATTTTTATTCAACACGTTTGTTTAACACCTTGTAATGCAATGAACTCTTTGATCAAGGAATGATTTTATGACTTACCAACGCTTAACCAGAGATCAGATTGCGCAACGTGTCGCAAAGGATATTCCAGAAGGTGCTTACGTTAATCTTGGGATTGGTTTGCCGACCAAGATTGCCAATTATCTCGAAAAAGACAAAGAAATTTTCCTGCACAGCGAGAATGGTGTGCTCGGTATGGGGCCAGCGCCAGCACCGGAAGACCGTGACCCAGAGCTGATCAATGCCGGTAAAGAATATGTCACCCTACTCACAGGTGGCTGCTTTTTTCATCACGGGGATTCATTCACGATGATGCGCGGTGGGCATATCGACATTTGCGTGCTGGGTGCATTTCAGGTTGCCGCGAACGGTGATCTGGCGAACTGGCATACCGGCGAGCCGGATGCGATTCCTGCAGTCGGTGGTGCAATGGATCTGGCTATCGGGGCAAAGAAAGTGTTTGTGACGATGGAACATCTGACTAAATCCGGCGAATCCAAAATTGTCGAGCGCTGTAGTTATCCCTTGACCGGGATAGGCTGCGTTGACCGGATTTATTCAGACCTTGCGGTCATTGACGTGACTAGCGACGGTCTGGTCGTGCGTGAAGTCGTTGCGGGGCTGCTATTTGAAGAGTTGCAAAAACTGACATCGGCAGTGTTGATTAATGGCATCCACGCATAACACCGATCAATAAACATATAAATACAAACCACCTGGCAGGTTTCAGGCGTGATGGAGAGATGATGAAAAACGCGTTTATTTGCGATGCAGTACGTACCCCGTTTGGCCGTTATGGGGGGGCTTTATCCGGTGTCAGAACAGATGATCTGGCGGCGTTGCCGATCAAGGCGCTGATCAGTCGTCATCCGTCCTTGGATTGGAGCAGGGTGGATGATGTGATCTATGGCTGCGCGAATCAGGCGGGTGAAGACAATCGGAATGTTGCCCGTATGGCGAGCTTGTTAGCGGGTTTGCCGGTGGAAGTGCCGGGCAGCACGATTAACCGTTTATGCGGTTCCAGTCTGGATGCTCTGGGTGTGGCAGCGAATGCATTGAAGAGCGGCAGTTGCGATCTGATGATCGCCGGCGGCGTAGAAAGCATGTCCCGTGCGCCCTTCGTGATGGGCAAAGCAGACAGCGCTTTTTCCCGCGCAGCAAAAATAGAAGATACGACGATCGGCTGGCGCTTTATTAATCCTTTAATGAAATCCTTACATGGCGTTGACTCGATGCCAGAAACAGCTGAAAACGTCGCCGTGGAGTTTGGCATTTCACGCGCCGATCAGGATCAGTTTGCGTTATCGAGCCAGTTACGTACATTACGCGCGCAGAAAGAGGGCGTGTTTCACGATGAAATTATTCCGGTTACATTGCCGCAACGTAAAGGTGATCCTGTCGTGTTCAGTCAGGACGAGCATCCACGCGTGACCAGTCTGGAAGCCTTGGCAAAACTGAAAGGGGTCGTGCGCGCCGATGGCTCCGTGACTGCGGGTAATGCTTCGGGCGTGAATGATGGCTCGTGTGCGTTGTTGCTGGCTTCGGATACTGGCATTGCGCAATTTGGGCTCACGCCTAAAGCACGCATCGTTGCAGTGGCGGCTGCCGGTGTGGCACCGCGCATCATGGGTTTTGGCCCGGCACCGGCAATTCGTAAAGTGCTGGCGAAAGCAAATCTGACGCTGAATCAGATGGATGTGATCGAGCTCAATGAAGCCTTTGCCGCGCAGGCGCTGGCGGTGATGCGTGATCTCGGCTTGCCGGATGATGCGGCACACGTCAATCCTAACGGCGGCGCCATCGCATTGGGTCATCCATTGGGTGCGTCTGGTGCACGCTTGGTGACAACGGCGATGTATCAGCTGCATCGTACTCAGGGACGCTACGCCTTGTGCAGCATGTGCATCGGCGTCGGGCAGGGAATTGCGATGATTATTGAGCGTGTCTGACCTGACTTTTTGTATCTCTATTTACGCTGTCATCTGAACATATGCCGTCATTGCATACCTAAACTAAAGGAATCATATGCCTATCGCTCACATCAACGGTACGGATCTATTTTATGTTGCCGAGGGAAATCCGGAACACCCTGCCATTGTATTTTCTAATTCGCTTGGTACTGACCATCGCATGTGGCAAGCCCAGGCACAGGTATTGAGCAAAGAATTTTATGTGATTCGCTACGATACTCGTGGTCATGGTCAATCCGCCAGCCCCTCCGGTCCTTATCAGTTATCGCAACTGGGGCAGGATGTGCTTGCCTTGCTGGATTTTCTGGGTATTCAGAAAGCATATTTTTGTGGTTTGTCGATGGGAGGCGTAACCGGACAATGGTTGGGTATACATGCAGGACAGCGTCTGCATAAACTGGTGATTGCGAATACGGCTGCCAGAGTCGGTACCAGCGATGGCTGGCTGAGCAGGGCTGCTACCGTGCGTGCGGACGGTCTGGATAGTATTGCTGATACGGCGGCTGCTCGATGGTTTACACCGGCATTTATCAAGGCTTGCCCGGAGAAGGTTGCTGTACTCTCAGAACATTTGCGTCATGAGAGTCGCGAAGGTTATGCCAGCTGTTGCGAAGCACTGGCAGAAGCAGATTTGCGTGAGCAGATTTCCAGAATACAGATTCCAACCCTGATTATTGCGGCGCAGGATGATCTTGTAACGACAGAAGCTGACGCACGTTTTATGCAGCAACAAATAGCAGGCTCACATATTGTGCTGTTTTCTGCTTCGCATATTTCCAATATCGAAGATGAACAATCCTTTACTCAGGCTTTGTCAACATTCTTAACCGCCTGATTACCGTTCAGGCTACCTAAGAAATAATTAAAAAAACAACCGCCATGTTGATCATGGCGGTGGGTTTTCTGCACTTTAAAAAAAATTAAATAAACGATGTACACACAAGGAGACACAAATGATGAAACAAACGGATGTTCACAAACTGATAGACGAAGCGAAGTTCACACGCTTCCATTGGACACTGCTGTTCTGGTGCGCACTGGTTATCATTTTTGATGGTTATGATCTGGTGATTTATGGTGTGGTGTTGCCAAAACTCATGGCTGAGTGGTCTTTATCGCCTTTGCAGGCGGGGGCTTTGGGAAGTTATGCCTTATTCGGAATGATGTTTGGAGCAATGTTCTTTGGACCTTTGTCAGACAAGATCGGCCGTAAAAAAGTGATCGCAATTTGCGTCACACTATTTAGTTTATTTACTTTTATTAACGGCTTTGCCAGCAATGTCATGGAGTTCGGTGTTTGTCGCTTTATCGCAGGCTTGGGTATCGGTGGTGTGATGCCGAATGTGGTTGCCCTGATGACTGAATATTCTCCTAAAAAAATCCGGAGCCTGTTGGTGACGATTATGTTCAGTGGCTATTCGGTGGGCGGCATGATGTCTGCTGGTTTGGGTATCTGGCTGATACCTTCATATGGTTGGTCTGCAGTATTTTTTGTCGCGATTATTCCGTTTCTGTTATTGCCGTTGATTTTATATTTCTTACCGGATTCTCCAGCATTCTTGCTGCGCTCCAATGGTAACGAGAAAATGGGCAAGTTACTGCAACGTATTGAGCCTTCTTACCTCGCAGAGCCAAACGCACAATATACGTATGCAACAGGAAACACATCAGCGCAGGCACCTTTGCTGGCCTTGTTTAAAGATGGTCGCATGATGACTACATTCATGTTCTGGCTCTCTTTTTTCATGTGCCTGTTAATGGTCTATGCGCTGGGTTCATGGCTGCCAAAATTGATGAACAAAGCGGGCTATCCTTTGGGTTCTAGTCTGATGTTCCTGATGGTACTGAACATCGGCGCGATCTTTGGTGCGATTGGCGGTGGTTGGTTGGCAGATAAGTTCCCACCTCGTCGTATTTTAGGAATTTTCTTCGTGATTGCCGCATGCTCAATCAGTTTGTTGGGAATCAAAAGTAATACATTGATATTGAACTTGCTTGTCGCTATTGCCGGCGCCACAACCATTGGTTCACAAATTTTGCTATACGCTTATGTGGCTCAATACTACCCATTGCGTATCCGTTCTACCGGTATTGGCTGGGCATCCGGCGTGGGACGTAGTGGCGCTATTCTCGGGCCGATTCTGGGTGGTTCTTTGTTGAGTATGAATTTGCCGCTAGAGTTTAATTTTTATGTATTTGCCATTCCAGGAGCCATTGCTTGCATCGCGATCTCTTTGTCTGGGCGCGGCGGTCATATTCAGGTGGCACAAACGGCTCCCGCATAATCAGGTGAAAATAAGCAGACCAAAATAAAGAGAGTGAAAAACAGAGTGAAATAAGCAGAGCGAAATGATTTGCCAGATAATATATATATCTTGTCAGCAATAAAATAGATTGAATTTACGCTCTGTCTGGCTTATAACTTATGCTGAAAGACGTGATGGGATAGGCATTACACATCATGTCTTTCCTATTGATCATACTAAAAATGAGGAGACCAAATTGAAACTATCAACATTCGTCGGTGCATCTTTTACGTTGCTAGTAGCAACAAGTTCTGTTCATGCTGTGACTTCGTATAAAGAATTTGCTGTGGCGCTGGCACAAAAAGCGGTCTCACATGTGAAGAAAAATGGAATAGAAACCGCTTGCAAGGATTTTGCTGATCCTGGTGCGGGGTTTATTCAGGGAGAACTGTACGTCTTTGTACAAGATATGCAGGCAAAAATGATTTGCCATGGAACCAACGCAAAATTGAATGGCAAGGACTTATCCAGTCTCAAAGATGTTGATGGTAAATTTTTCTCTAAAGACATGGCAACCTTAGCCAAGATCAAAGGAAGCGGTTGGATCGAGTATCAGTGGGTCAATCCTGTGACCAAAGTAATCGAACCTAAGGCATCGTATGTAGAAAAAGTGGATGACAATACATGGCTGGGTGTAGGCATTTATCGTAAATAATGAAATTTTGAAATATGACGATGACTATGGCCATCTTTGACATATGGTTATAGCCTTCATTGAAATTCTGGTAAAACTATCTATACGTACTGACAGCCGTTGATCGGTGCTGACAGGTGCATAACAAACATGTAAAGCCGTATGTGAATTAAAAAAAAAGGGCAGATTCTTTGCGGAATATGCCCTTTTTTAACAAGAAAACTTGTCGATAAAATATATGATTTTTTACGTCACTCCGCATCCAGAGATTTTTGATGCGCGACATCATCCAGAATGCTGAACAGGGTTTTTCTGTCGATGGGTTTGGTCAGATAGCCATCCATTCCTGCTTGCATTGCTTCTTTTTGTTCTTCAGCCATTGCCGATGCCGTCAGTGCATAAATAGGCGTATGTTTTGCGTGCCTGCGTTGATTTTCTAAACGCCGGATCATCTGTGTTGCATCCATGCCTCCCATGACAGGCATTTGCATATCCATCAAAATCATATCGAAGTGATGCGTTTCCCAATTGTCTACCGCTTCCCGTCCATTGGTTGCTAAAATTACATCGTGACCTTTGCGTCCCAGTAAATTGAGAATCAGTGTCTGGTTAACCAGATTATCTTCTGCCACCAGAATATGTAATCTGGATTCCGCATTGTCGTATTCCATCGGCCTTGTCGGTGCATTGAGCGTTGGCGCTTTTACCTCTTGCAGCGGCAGGCATATACGGAATACGCTGCCTTGATGCAGTTTGCTGTCGAGGCTAATGGTCCCGCCCATCAGTTGAATCAACCGTCTGGAAATTGTGAGACCCAATCCTGTTCCCCCAAAACGTCGTGTGGTAGACGCATCTTGTTGAGAGAATGCATTAAATACATTTGCCTGATCAGTTTCTGGAATACCGATGCCGGTGTCCGACACGGTAATGCATAGTTCAGGTGTACCTATGGCGGATTTGCCTTTTTTCGCAACAACAGTCACTGTGCCTTTGTCTGTGAATTTGATGGCGTTGTTGATCAGATTGTTTAATACCTGACGTATGCGTACGGGGTCACCAGAGATGAATTCAGGGATTTTTTCATCAATATTCAGTATCAATTCCAGTGATTTTTTGTGTGCTGCAAATTCGAAAGGTTTGACCACTTCGTTCATCAAGCCTGAAAAATGAATACTGATATTTTCTATATCAATTTTTTCGGCTTCGATTTTACTGAAGTCGAGGATGTCATTGATAATCACCAGTAGACTATCAGCCGAAGAACGAGCCAGAGTAAGGAATTCTTTTTGGTCGCGATCGAGTTCGCTATCCAGTGTCAGATCCAACATGCCAATAATGCCATTCATCGGTGTTCTGATTTCATGGCTCATATTGGCCAGAAAGGCACTTTTTGCACGGTTGGCTGCTTCTGCAGCGTCTTTTGCGCGCAGCAGTTCAAGGCGCGATAATTCTCCTTCATTCACCAAGCGTTCTATGGTGTTGATGATGATGGCAATATCTTGTTCTTCGATGGCATTATCGTGACTCTCCGGCAACAGATGTACCAAAATACCTTTTAGAGAGATCAGCGTGTTTTCGCGTTTGTTCAGTTCGGTGCGCAGTTGCGTCGCTGAATCCTGCAATGCTAATAAGGTCTGCCGGACTTCGAGTGGAGCACTGTCGATCAGATATTGATTTTCGGTATCTCTGCCGTCAATTCTGCCTATTTCAAGCACGTTGCTGTGTTGCAGACTTCCCAGCCAACGTTTTAACGGAAACCAGATGAGTAAAAGACCGCCGGCCAGACTCGCAATCGCCAGTCCCAGTGCGGCCTTGAGAACTTGCCACATTCTGTCGGCAATTGTAATTGCATCAAAACTGAGTCTTAGTACACCATAATCTTTACCACCCACTTTGATGATGCGGTTAACGTCATATAGTTTCAGTGCAATCCGGTCTATCAGCCATTTTGGAATGTCTGCGCTTCTGATGATATTGGTGTCATGGCTCGTGACAATACCAGGCTCCAGCGGAATAAATTTGGCTGTCGATAAATTGGCACTGACTACAATCGCATCAAGGGTACGTTTGATGGTGTCATAGTCACCAATCACCGCACTATCGGCAACTACTCGTGAGCTGACTTCCAGCATCGCTTCGGCAGAATCCTGTGCGTCGGCAATTTCCTGAGTAAAGCGGGTTTCATAAAACAACAGACCTCCGATGCACATGAAGGCAATCCAAGTCACTGAATATAGGGCATAGATACGCAATACCAAAGAGCGAGGTAACAGGTATCTCAACATGCGCATAAATTCTCCAGAATACGTTTCTTATGGGTTATCTTAAACTTGGTGGTGCAATCTGATAAAACTTGCGGTAGCTTGCATATTCGCTTCCATCGGATGGAATGAAGTAAGCGTTACCTGTCAGCCCCACTTTGAGTGACGCCTGATGCAGTACTTCTTTTCCACGAGGATCAGTGCGCATGCTGAAAAATGCGGCAGAAATTGCTTTCAAGTCTGCTGGGGTGACTTTTGGCGAAGCCATCAGCGCCAGATCGTAGTAAGGCTCAGAGGTCCAGAGTATGCGTAGTTTTCTCTTTTCGCGGACCGAATATGCTTCTATCAGCTGCGAATTGCCACCAACAGCTTTGACTTTTCCGGCAAATAATTGCGCCAGGGCTGCATTTTGATTGCCTCCATAAACGACATTCACATTCACTCCCTTGTTCAGTAGCTGCGCCATTGGCACTTTGTAAGCGATATGTGCTTCTGGCCCTGGAAAAGCGACATCCTGGCCTTGTAACTGGGCGATATCCGTGATGCTGGAATCAGCTGGTACAACAATTTGGCCGTGAACCGGTGGGAGTTCGCGTCTGCCAAAGACTTTCCAGCCCAATTTTTCGCGTTCGGGACTGAACAAATGATTGGTGAAAGCAATTTCTACTTCTTTTGCGATAACAAAACTGGTCGTGTCGGCGGATGTCCTGCCAATTTTTAAATTCAGCTTGACGCCACTTTTTTCTGAAACATAGTCAATAATCGGATTCCAGTAAGCTGCTGTCAGATTAATATCATATTGATTGACTGGCGAAAACTGGTAGGTATTTGACTCGGCAACAGCAGGCATCGTGCTGAATACGCTAGCAATCAGTGTGATAGCGACAGAGAGAGCGTGAATAGCGCGAGAGCGTAGAATGCTGAATGTCATCTGAACCTCGTGAATGAACTTTGTACGAATGATTATATATCTATGGTGTCGGCCCGCATTGAGGGCCGAGCTTTCTTTTTGTTTAGCCTCAAGATGCAAGACGATGGGATGATTATCATACTCATGAAAGTAATAAGTATATGATTGTAGATGGGGTATTGCTCCCACAGCAATTTTTCAATGTGAGAGATTGTTACGTTGCATATTTTTTGTCCTGTGCAGGTCAACATCAGGCAGACTGCTGCGTTGAAGTACTAAGTTCATTTTTCTGGAGTATGTAATGCGACAATATTCAATCCTGGCTGTGGTAATAGCTGCTGGCTTAATGACAGCTTGCGCGACGCAGCGCTATCCTAATCAATACCCTAACCAATATCCGGGACAGTATCCCGCGCAAGGGCAGTCAAATTATCCTAACCAGTATCCATCGCAGTATCCCGGGCAATATCAAAATCAATATCCTAATCAATATCAGGGACAATATCAGAACAATTATGTAGAAACTGTGGTGATTGTTGGTATGCGTGAAGTCGCAGGTGCCGGTAACAACGGTTCTGGCGCAGGCGCGGTCGTCGGAGCGTTATTGGGTGGCGTGGTAGGACATCAGGTTGGTAAAGGCACAGGGCGTGATCTGGCAACCATAGGCGGTGCAATCGCTGGTGGGTTAGTGGGGAATGAAGTTGAGCGCAATTCAGCGCCGAAAAACAAAACAGAACTCACAGTGCGTATGCAAAATGGTGAGCAGCGCACCTTGCTGGTTGATAGTGGAAGTTATTATCGTATGGGCGACCAGATACGTGTTGGTTTCCAGCAAGGACAATTGGTATTGGTGCCCTGAGTATTGGTTCTGTGAGGAGCCATGATTTGCCTGCTTCAGCCGTTATACAATAGCCGCATACTTATTTCATGCGGCATCTGTTATGCAGATGCGTTCAGATTTTTACCTTACACATCATATGGCTGAAAAAAAACCTATGTTGAGCGTCGTTGAGGCGCTCAATTTTTTATTGTCAGCAGTGCGTCCCGTTACTGCTTTTGAAATCATTCCTACCTTGCAGGCGAATGGGCGCTGGTTGGCTCAGGCGCAATCATCGTTGTTGCATGTACCGCCGATGGATAATACGCAGATGGATGGCTATGCAGTGCGCGCTGCTGATTGTCGTAGCACCGGAGCGCGTCTCAGGGTTGCGCAGCGTATTCCTGCAGGTCACGTAGGACAACCTCTGGAGGCGGGGACTGCGGCACGCATTTTTACAGGGGCGATGATACCACCCGGCGCAGATGCCGTTGTCATGCAGGAGCAATGTCGGGTAGACGGTGATGAGGTGACGATTGATCACGTACCTGCCGAAGGCGAGTGGATTCGACGTCAGGGCGAAGATATTCAGGCAGGTTCTGTGATTTTGGATGCTGGTACCCGTTTACGAGGGCAGGAATTAGGTTTGGCGGCGTCTGTGGGACTGGCAACTTTGCCGATATTGCGCAAACTTCGTGTAGCGGTGTTTTTTACCGGTGATGAATTGACGATGCCGGGTGAAGCATTAAAGCCCGGCGCTATTTATAATTCCAATCGCTTTACGTTGACAGGTCTGTTGCAGGATATGGGCTGTGAAATTACCGATTACGGTATTGTTCCCGACAGTTTGCAGGCTACGCGGGATACGCTGAGGCTGGCAGGGCAGAACCATGATCTGATTATTACTTCGGGTGGTGTGTCGGTAGGGGAAGAAGACCATATCAAGCCTGCAGTGGAGGCGGAAGGGCGTTTGAATATGTGGCAAATTGCCATGAAACCAGGTAAGCCCCTTGCTTTTGGTGAAGTAGGAAACGCCTATTTTTTTGGATTGCCAGGCAATCCTGTATCCAGTTTTATTACTTTCTTATTATTTGTCCGCCCATTTTTATTGCGTCTGCAAGGTGTTTCTAAAGTCGCTCCTGAAGTATTTGAGGTTCGTGCTGACTTCGCATGGAGCAAGCCAGACCGGCGCAATGAGTTCTTGCGCGTGCGTTTGAACGAACGAGGCGGGCTCGATCTGTTTCCAAACCAGAGTTCCGGTGTATTGACGTCGACCGTTTGGGGTGATGGCGTGGTAGATGTTGCACCTGGGCAGACGATACAGGCAGGTGAGTTGGTTCGTTTTATTCCTTTTAGTGGTTTGATGGCATGATGAATATTCAATTACGTTTTTTTGCCAGTGTGCGTGAAAAACTGGGTGTGACGGAGCTGATAGTATCCGTTCCTGAGCAAATTCAGACTGTAGGCGCTTTGCGTCAGTGGTTGACCGGGCGCGGCGAAGTATGGGCTGAAGTGCTGGCGGAAGGACGTGCTCTGCGTACGGCATGTCAGCAACAAATGTGTGATGCAGATACCCAACTCCGGGAAGGTGTGGAAGTCGCATTTTTCCCCCCGGTTACCGGAGGATAAGTCATGGCGATCCGTGTACAGACAGAGGACTTTGATGTCGGCGTGGAAGTAACAACGATGCGTCTGAGCGACCCTGCTATCGGTGCTGTCGTTAGCTTTGTTGGTCAGGTCCGAGATATCAATGATGGACAGAGCATCAGTGGAATGGAGCTGGAGCACTATCCTGGTATGACTGAGCATGCACTGGAAGATATTGTGCATCAAGCCACTGAGCGCTGGGCTTTACAGAATACATTGGTCATTCATCGTGTCGGCCCTCTTTTGCCATTGGATCAAATTGTACTGGTAGCGGTTGCGTCTCGTCATCGCGGAGATGCATTTGCTGCCTGTGAGTTCATCATGGACTATCTGAAGACGCAGGCACCTTTTTGGAAAAAAGAGCAAACACCGGAAGGTGCTCGCTGGGTAGATGCGCGTGAAGCAGACGATGTGGCCTTACAAAAATGGGGTATTCATCATAGTAATGCACTTACCTCTCGGATTGTCTGAGCTGCGTCTGCTATTGGTGATGATGTGGCGTGTTCATGGTTGGCATGCCAGCCCGCTTGGTTATGGATGTTGGGGTTAGGGCTTGGTAGGTAGTCGTGCCATCAAGTTTAAAGAGCAGACGCTTATCTGCCACTGCCATCAACTTCTTCACTTTCTTGTTTTTCAATTAATTTCTCAATCATTTAACCATGCAGGCATCTCGTCGATGACTATGAACATGAATTCATTATTTCCCGCTATTGAACCGTATCGTAGTGGAATGTTGGAGGTAGACGATCTCCACACTTTGTATTGGGAAGAGTCTGGCAATCCTGAGGGACAGCCTGTTCTGTTTCTGCATGGCGGCCCTGGCGGCGGAACCTCTCCTTTACATCGTCGGTTTTTTGATCCGGCGCATTATCGCATCGTACTATTTGATCAGCGTGGCGCCGGTAAGTCGACGCCGTTAGGTGAATATCGTCAGAACACGACACAATTGCTGATCGACGATATAGAAAAAATTCGTACTATGTTGGCAATCGATCAATGGTTGGTCTTTGGCGGGTCCTGGGGATCAACGCTGGCGCTGGCCTACGGACAGGCCTTTCCCGAACATTGTCTTGGGTTTGTGTTGCGCGGAATTTTTTTGTGTACAAAGTCTGAGGTTGAGTGGTTCGTTAACGGCATGAAATGGTTTTATCCTGAAGTGCATCAACGTTTTGCCGAAGGTGTGCCAGAAGCAGAGCGTGGAAACTTGTTACAAGCCTATGTAAAACGATTATTTTGTGATGATCCGGCAATCTATACCGAGGCAGCCCGTCACTGGAGTCGCTATGAGGGTTCTTGTCTTTTTCTGAAGCCTCAGGCTGACGCAATAGAAAACTTTGAATCTGATACCGTCAGTCTGGGAATTGGCAGGCTGGAAGCGCACTACATGCTGAATGGTGCTTTCATGGAAGAAGATCAACTGATCAGTAACATCGGTAAAATCCGTCATTTGCCTGCTGTCATCGTGCAAGGGCGCTACGATGTGATCTGTCCGCCGGTGTCCGCCTATCGTTTGCATCAGGCGTGGCCAGAAGCCGCATTCCATATGGTTGGTGATGCAGGCCATGCAGCGATGGAGCCAGGGATTGCTAGTTGTTTGGTAGAGGCCACAGAGCAGTTTAAGCAATTGCGTTGCTTCAATTGATTACTGAGTAATTACTGATTGATTGTCGAATAGTGACTATGTCACTCTTAGGATTGATTTCAGTACTCAGCGCTGATTAATTCAGCAAATGTGCCGGGACAGATTCTTGTTTAGTTCCCGGCATTTCCAGCATAAATCCCCAATCAGCTTTTTCAACAGCATCCTGAAACAGTTTGCAAAAACTGTGCACAACGTTTTGTGCCATACCTACTTCAAATCCTTTGCCATTACTGAGCGCAAATTCAATCGTCATTGGTTGATTCGTACTAAAATGAAATTGAATATTGTTTGGCAATAGTGGCGCTTCTCCCATTGGCCAACTGAGTGCTTTCGTATCGTAGTGGGCATTGAATCCTCCCGCTTCTTTAACTTTGGAAAGAGACGCTTCATGCTCCATCTGCAGAATATCTGCGCTGGCGTGCGCTGCTTCTGGTTTATTCAGGCTGACTTGTTTTGCCAATGCTTCCAGTATGGCGGGCCAGAACATCAATGCCAGCCGTCGTGTAAACCAGACTTTAATTTCTTGTTTTGCATCATTGTTGTTGGGTTCGGCAAAAGAGAACTTGACCAGCAAACGGTCTTCATAATCCTGGTATGAAATTTGTATTTGATGTAAATCCATGGTTGTTTTGATATAACGCAAACTAATTGTCATCAGCGTTTTTTATATTCTTGAAATCAATCTCGTTGCCCCAAATTGAATACGTAATTAAACATTCAGGAGTAAGACATGCGTCTCGATAAACTGACTACCAAATTGCAGGAAGCTCTGGCGGATGCTCAAAGTCAAGCAGTCGGCAATGATAACCAATACATAGAACCTGTGCACGTTTTGTTGGCCTTGATTCATCAGGAGGATGGCAGTAGCCGTTCATTGTTGCAACGTGCAGGTGTCAACGTTAATGCGTTGCTCAATGGTCTGAAAAGCGCCTTAGACCGCTTGCCTAAAGTCAGCGGCACTGATGGCCAAGTCCAGATTGGACGTGAATTAACGGGCTTGCTCAATCTGGCCGACAAAGAGTCGCAGAAACGTGGCGACCAGTTCCTTGCCAGCGAAATGATCCTGCTGGCGTTGACGGACGATAAGTCTGAAGCAGGTAAGCTTGCGCGTGAAAATGGTTTGACACGCAAAGCCTTGGAAGCCGCTATTTCTGCTGTGCGTGGTGGTGGTAACGTGGACTCTCAGGATGCAGAAGGACAACGTGAGGCACTGAAAAAATATACGCTGGACCTGACGGAACGTGCACGTTTGGGTAAGCTTGATCCCGTAATCGGTCGCGATGATGAAATTCGCCGTGCTATACAGGTATTGCAGCGTCGTAGTAAAAACAATCCGGTACTGATTGGTGAGCCTGGCGTTGGTAAAACAGCGATTGTTGAGGGATTGGCACAACGTATCGTCAATGGCGAGGTGCCAGATAGTCTGAAATCCAAACGTGTATTGTCGCTGGATATGGCGGCGTTACTGGCGGGAGCCAAGTTCCGGGGCGAGTTTGAAGAGCGCCTGAAGGCTGTTCTGAAGGAAATCGCGATGGATGAAGGTCAAACCATCGTATTCATCGATGAGTTGCACACGATGGTCGGTGCAGGTAAAGCCGAAGGCGCAATGGATGCCGGTAATATGCTCAAGCCAGCGTTGGCACGCGGCGAGTTGCATTGCGTTGGAGCCACTACACTGGATGAGTACCGCAAATACATCGAGAAAGATGCTGCACTGGAGCGTCGCTTCCAGAAAATTATCGTCGATGAACCTAGTGTGGAAGCAACGATTGCAATTTTGCGCGGCTTGCAGGAAAAATACGAAGTGCATCACGGCGTCGATATCACGGATCCTGCGATTGTCGCAGCGGCCGAGCTATCGCATCGCTATATCACTGACCGGTTTTTGCCCGACAAGGCAATTGATCTGATTGATGAAGCTGCGGCGAAAATTAAAATTGAAATCGACTCTAAGCCAGAGGTGATGGATAAATTAGACAGGCGCCTGATCCAGTTGAAAATCGAGCGCGAAGCAGTTAAGCGCGAGAAAGATGAGGCATCACACAAGCGCTTGGGACTGATTGAGGAGGAAATCGAAAAACTGTCACGTGAATACGCCGATCTGGAAGAAATTTGGAAGGCAGAAAAGGCGACTGTTCAGGGAAGCACCCATATCAAAGAGGAAATCGAAAAAATTCGCCTGCAAATGGAGGATGCCAAACGTAAAGGCGACTGGCAGACGATGTCTCAGTTACAGTACGGTCGCTTGCCCGAACTTGAAGCGCAGCTAAAGCAAGCCGATGCTGCTTCCGCCGAACAAGAAGGTGCACCTAAAAATAAACTGTTGCGCACGCAGGTAGGCGCTGAAGAAATTGCAGAGATTGTATCTCGTGCAACGGGTATCCCGGTCTCCAGAATGATGCAGGGCGAGCGCGAGAAGTTGTTGCACATGGAAGAGGCATTGCATGAGCGTGTGGTAGGACAACACGAGGCGATCGTTGCCGTGTCCGATGCGATCCGTCGTTCGCGGGCGGGTTTGGGGGACCCTGGTCGTCCTTATGGCTCCTTCCTGTTTTTGGGACCAACCGGTGTGGGTAAAACCGAATTGTGCAAAGCCCTTGCTGGCTTTATGTTCGATACAGAAGAGTCACTGATTCGTATCGACATGAGTGAATTTATGGAAAAACACAGTGTGGCCCGCCTGATTGGTGCGCCTCCGGGTTATGTTGGCTATGAAGAAGGCGGATATCTGACAGAAGCCGTGCGCCGCAAACCGTATAGTGTGATCTTGCTTGATGAGGTGGAGAAAGCGCATCACGACGTGTTTAACGTATTACTGCAAGTGCTGGACGATGGCCGCATGACGGATGGTCAGGGGCGTACTGTTGATTTTAAAAATACCGTGATTGTCATGACTTCCAATCTTGGTTCACATCAGATTCAGGCAATGGAGGGTAGTGATCCGAGTGTGATCAAGATGGCAGTGATGGGGGAAGTCAAAACGCATTTCCGTCCTGAGTTTATCAATCGTATTGACGAGATCGTTGTGTTCCATGCGCTGGATGCCAAAAACATTGGTGCAATTGCGAAGATACAGCTTAAAACGCTGGAGCAACGTTTGCAGCAAATGGATATGGGCTTGCAGGTCAGTGATGCAGCATTGCTGAAAATTGCAGAAGCGGGTTTTGATCCTGTCTACGGTGCGCGCCCCTTGAAACGGGCTATTCAGCAAGAGATAGAAAACGTGTTGTCCAAGCAAATTTTGCAAGGTAGATTCGGACCGAAAGACACGATCGTGATTGATGCAAAAGACGGAGCGCTTGTGTTTGATAAGGTTTAACAGGGTCAGAGGCAGATGATAAGAACCGATAAAGCCGGTCAGGGTTTAGCGGGGGCTAAAAGAGTTTAATAAACAATCATCTGTCTCAGTTCTTTGGAACTTCTAAGCTTTTGACTGTTTTTGATCTTTATTGATAGAAATAAAGGTCTTCTTCAGGAATCAATGCCGTTCAATGTGAATTGAACGGCATTTTGCATTTCAGAGGCTATTTTTTTGAGAAAAATGCGGAGGGAGATTCGCCGAAGGTTTTTTTAAACATGGCAGAGAATGCTGATTGGCTGGCATAGCCCAGTTCGGTCGCTACCTGAGATAGTGGTAGTCCACGTGATATCAATGGAGTCACTCTTGCCAGGCGCATTTGTTGTCGCCATGTGCCAAAACTCATATTCAGATCTTGTTCAAACAGCCTGGTTAATGTTCTGGACGATGCCCCCACTTGTTTGGCAAGTACATCCAGCGTGTCATTCGATGCTGGATTTGCCAGCAAAATTTCACAAAGTCCCTTTAATCGTTTATCTGTCGGCATGGGCAGGTGAATTGGCAAGGTCTTGGCTGTTTGTAGCTCATCAATGATGACCTGCGTCATATGGTTTTCTCTTGGGCCTGGCGTGTCCAGTATTTCAAGACTGGCAATTAACTCCTTTAGCAGTCTGGAGACTTCAAGAACCAGGCAGTGTTTCCCGCTAAAAGGATTGCGGTCCGCATGAATGTGAATGACGCGTAGCTGAGAGTCAGCCAGAGTTCTGACTTCGTGCGTGACATTGGGCGGTATCCATATTGCCCGCATAGGAGGAACAAACCAGATGGAGCCCTCTGCGACTACTTGCAGCATGCCCTGCGGGGTATAGGTCAGCTGCCCCCAATCGTGTTCATGTGGAATCAGATTTTGTGCCAACTGCAAATTGCGCGCGACCAGCCGTATGGGTCTGGCGGGTGTCGGGTCGCTTTCGGGTGGATGAGGATTTGTGTGATGACAAATGTGTACTGGCATAGCATCTCGTCGGTTAATGAATGAAATGGCGTAACGGAGATAAATATTGTCCCATTATCTTAAAACTGACTTACTGATTTTTCATACACTATCATCAGATGACAACATCTATTTGATGCAGCTGATGATGCGATCAATTTACATAACTGACACGAACGGGAGTCTGTATGACGACAATGAACGCCACGCCGGCGAATTTTAAACAAGATGTGATGGTCATCAGTCTGGTTGGTGTGGCACATGGCATCTCACATTTTTTTCATATGATTCTGGCACCGCTATTCCCATGGATTAAGGATGCTTTCGAATTATCGTATGCAGAACTGGGTTTGTTAATGACCGTATTTTTTGTTATTTCTGGCATCGGTCAGGCTTTGTCTGGCTTTATCGTGGATAAGCTGGGCGCGCGTACGGTCTTGTTTTTTGGTATCGCCTGTCTTGGCATATCGGCACTGACGCTTTCCATGGCGCAAAATTATGTCATGTTGTTGTCTGGTTCTGCATTGGCAGGCGTGGGCAATAGCGTGTTTCATCCATCTGACTACACCTTATTAAACAAGCGAGTGTCGATGCAAAGACTGGGCTATGCTTTTTCTGTTCATGGCATTAGCGGTAATCTAGGCTGGGCAGCCGCACCGGTGTTTTTGGTGACCATTGCGCAACTGGCCAGCTGGCGCACGGCTTTATTTTGTGCCGCTTTTTTGCCATTGATCGTATTGCTGATTTTGTTCATCTATCGCGACGTGTTGCAGACCGAAGTGCATCCTGCACATGGCACTGATCATGCGGATAAGCCAGCAGAAGGCTCTATGGATTTCATGAAAATCCCTGCCGTTTGGATGTGTTTTGGTTTCTTTTTTATGATTTCCATGGCACTGGGTGGCATACAGAGTTTTTCTTCTGCCAGCCTGCGTGATTTGTACGGCATGTCATTGTCGTCGGCAACGATGGCTTACACGATGTATATGCTGGCCTCGGCAGGGGGAATGCTGTGGGGCGGGTATCTGGCCTCGAAAACCAGCAATCACGACCGTACCATTACGCTGGCTTTCAGTTTTGCAGGCGTCTTTTCTTTGTTACTGGCAGCTGGATGGGCAACTGCACCCGTGGCAATTATATTAATGGCAGCGATTGGATTTGGCTCTGGTGTTGCCGGGCCATCGCGGGATTTGCTGATTCGCGCAGCTGCCCCTAAAAATGCGACAGGCCGCGTCTATGGTGTGGTGTATTCCGGACTGGATTCCGGGCTCGCTTTGGCGCCGTTGCTGTTTGGTGCCATCATGGATGCGCATCATCCAGCGTGGTTATTTGTCTGCGTCGGATTTTTTCAGGTATTGGCGATTTTGACTGCGGTGAATGTCGGTACAAAGACAAGGGCGTTGGCGGCGTGAGATTTGGCCGTTAAAATGGGGCTTTCATCTTGTCAGGTGAGTAAGATTTTTCTCACCTTTCAATCTCTGCTCACCATTTTTCACTCTTACTGAATAAGGAAACACGATGTCATTTGCAACTTGTGATCTTTGCGATGCTCACGAAGATAAATTAATTTCCGGTGAAATGGCGGCATTGCCACCAATTTTCAGGCAGTTTGGCGGAGTAGAGAAGTTCAGTGGGCCGGCAACGACATTAAAAGTATTTGAAGATAATGGCATGGTAAGAGCCGTGCTGGAAACATCGGGCAACGGACATGTGCTGGTGATTGATGGCGGAGGCAGTCTGCGTTGTGCTTTAGTGGGCGGCAATCTTGCTGTGCTGGCCGAAAAGAATGGCTGGTCCGGTATTGTCGTACACGGTTGTATCCGGGATATTGAAGAAATCAATGATTGTCATATCGGTGTTCGCGCATTGGCAACGATGCCTGTCAAGAGCATTAAGCGTGGCGGTGGTGAGCGCGATCTGATCATTTCGATTGCCAATGTCCGTATCGCACCAGGAGACTGGGTCTATGCTGATGCCGATGGCGTTGTCGTCGCTAAAACAGCCCTGCATCAATCCTGATGCCTGTGTTGTGTGTTTTGTATCTGGTTTATATCCATTTGATATCCGCTCTTAGAGCAGTTCGATACTTTGCAGATTCAGATAGCTGCTTTGACGTATGGTCTCAACAAAGTCAGTGAGATAGGCTTTTTCTGATAATTCTGGCTGGCAGGCAGCATATAGTCTGCCAGTTAATCCTTCTGATGTAATTCGTTTGCTGACGACATAATTCCGGTTCAGGTAATTCTGTGCCGCCCAGACGGGCAGGGTGGCGATGCCACGTTTGCTGGCGACTAACTGCAACATGGCGACGGTTAGCTCCGTGGTGCGCCGTGCCGCTGCGTTGATACCAGCTGGTTTCAGAACCTGACGCACAACATCCAGCATGTCATCCGGCACCGGATAAGTAATCAGCGTCTCGGTGGCAAAGTCTTCCGCTTGTAGATAGTCTTTTTGTGCTAAAGCATGGTCTTTTGCAAGCAATGCCACGATCTCAAAGCGGAATAGTGGATGATAGGCGACGCTTTCAGCATGGTCGATATCAGACACAATGGCGACATCTGCTTTGTGTTGATACAGCAAGCCGACCGGATCTGCTTGAAAGCCTGACACGATATCGAGCTCCACTTCTGGCCAGCGTTGACGGAATACATCCATTGCTGGCATCAACCAGTCAAAACAGGTGTGACATTCAACGGCAATCCGTAATTGCCCGGCCACACCTTGTGCTAATCGTGCCAGATCGCGCTCTGTCGTTGCTACCTGCGGAAGTACGTAATCTGCGAGTTGTAATAAACGTTCACCGGCAGGTGTGAAACGTATTGGTGTTGATTTTCGCTCGAATAAGGCAACGCCATGATGATCTTCCAGTAACTTAATTTGATGCGATAGGGCGGATTGAGTAACGTTCAGCAAGGTCGCTGCCCGCAGCAGATTGCCTGCTTCTCTCAATGCTAAAAGAGTTTTCAGATGACGAAGTTCAAGGATGGATTGCATTATGAGTTAAATTCAAGTTAATTCTTAAAATATGTCGTTTGAATAATAGTCTAGTTTCTTTCATGATGGAAGTACGAAGAATCATCATAGAGAACAACATGACAAAAGCACATATTTTGGGATTTCCGCGCATCGGAGCGCAACGCGAATTAAAATTTGCACAAGAGGCTTACTGGCGAGGTGATGTGAGTGCCGGGACATTGCAGGAGACAGGCAAGGAATTACGCGCCTGCCACTGGCAACAACAAGCTGCGGCAGGGTTAGATATGGTCACGGTCGGTGATTTTGCCTGGTACGATCAGGTGCTGAATACTCTCGCACTATTGGGAGCGCTGCCCGAAAGATTCGGGTTTGATGCCAAGCATCTGAGTCTCAATGATTACTTTACCGCTGCACGTGGAAGCACTCAACATGTAGCTATGGAGATGACGAAGTGGTTTGATACCAACTACCATTATTTGGTGCCGGAATGGACGAACACCACGCGGTTTGATGGAGGAATAGACTGGTTATTCGATGAGTTGTCAGAAGCGCAATCGGCAGGGTACATAGCGAAAGTGGTATTGCTCGGACCTTTGAGTTTGTTATATCTAGGTAAGGCGAAGCAGGGTTTGCAACATAAACTGGAGCTGTTGGAGAAGTTGCTTCCTGCTTATCAGGCGGTGTTGCAGCGTTTGCAGGCAGCTGGGGTGGCGTGGGTGCAGATAGATGAGCCCATATTGGCCTTGGATTTGGAGCAAGAGTGGTTAGAAGCATTTGTTCCTGTCTATACCAGATTGGCATCTCAGGCACCGGACATCTTACTGGCAACGTATTTTGAGTCGGTTCAGGAGCGTGCTGCGTTGTTGCATGCGCTACCGGTTGCGGGTGTGCATATCGATCTGGTGCGTGCGCCGCAACAGCTTCCTGCACTATTGAAAGACTGGCCAATCAATCGTGTTTTGTCCGCAGGATTGATTGACGGCCGGAATATCTGGCGTGCCGATTTGTCTTCATTGTTGGAATCGGTGCAGGTGGCTCACGTATCGTTGGGTGATCGACTGTGGGTGTCTGCCAGTTGTTCTTTGCTCCATGTGCCGGTTGATCTTGCATCTGAATGCCTGATGGATGCAGAGATCAAGGATTGGCTTGCATTTGCGGTACAGAAAATGGCAGAAATTAATGCTTTAAAGAAAGCCTTGGATGGTGACAGGCAGGCGATAGCTTCCCAATTTGATGCCGCAGATAAGGCAATTCGTGA
Source organism: Undibacterium sp. SXout7W (assembly GCF_049339385.1). Taxonomy (NCBI): domain Bacteria; kingdom Pseudomonadati; phylum Pseudomonadota; class Betaproteobacteria; order Burkholderiales; family Oxalobacteraceae; genus Undibacterium; species Undibacterium sp. SXout7W. The sequence goes on from NZ_JBMPPF010000004.1 coordinate 69,318, forward strand.
TCGCCGCTTATCATCCCGCATCCATAATCCTTTGGTTCAGAAGCGTCTGGCGCAAACGACGGCAGCTGATGCGCAACGTAGCCATGTGTTTTCCCAGCGCATCGTACAACAGCAACAGCGCTTTCAGTTGCCATTGTTTCCAACGACCAGCATAGGATCATTTCCACAGACGATGGCCATACGGCAGGCGCGCGCTGCCTATAAACGTGGCGAACTTCCACATCTGGAGTATCTGGAGGCGATGCGTTCAGAAATACGGCATGTGGTCGATCAGCAACTGGCGCTGGATATTGATGTGCTAGTACATGGCGAGCCGGAGCGTAACGACATGGTTGAGTATTTTGGTGAGCAGTTGTGGGGCTATGGTTTTACTGAGTATGGATGGGTGCAGAGCTATGGTTCACGCTGTGTGAAGCCGCCCTTTATTTATGGAGATGTCTATCGTCCCGAAGAAATGACTGTCAGCTGGAGTTGTTATGCACAAAGTCTGACGGATAGACCCATGAAAGGAATGCTGACCGGGCCAGTGACGATGTTGCAATGGTCGTTTGTGCGCGATGATCAGCCTCGTGCGACGACGGCATTGCAAATTTCGTTGGCGCTTCGGGACGAGGTTGGCGATCTTGAAAAGGCAGGCATCGGGATGATACAGATAGACGAACCGGCGTTCAGGGAGGGGTTGCCACTCAAGCGCAGCCAATGGGCTGAATATCTTGATTGGGCAGTGCATGCGTTTAAGCTCAGTTCAGCGGGTGTGCAGGATCAGACGCAAATTCACACACATATGTGTTATTCCGAGTTTAACGATATTTTGCCCTGGATTGCAGCGATGGATGCCGATGTCATCACAATAGAAACATCACGTTCGGATATGAAGCTGCTGGATGGATTTGGCGATTTTGCTTATCCTAATCAGATTGGTCCCGGTGTTTACGACATTCATTCTCCGCGCATACCCAGGGTAAGTGAAATGCAAAAACTACTACAAAAAGCACGGAGCGTGATTCCGGATCGTCGTTTGTGGGTGAATCCCGACTGCGGTCTGAAAACGCGTGACTGGCCAGAAACGATCGCCGCGTTGAAGCACATGGTTGAGGCTGCAAAATTACTTCGTGCCTCAGTGGCAGAGGATGAGCATTCGGAATGCTGTCAGTCGTGATTGCTTATGCGGCATCGTATTTCACCACCTTTAACCGCAGTGAATGCAGGATCATGACGATGTCCTGAGTCCAAATGGACATCTAATTAACATCACAGTAAACATTGAATCGGCAGGCTGACTGGTCAATTTAGATAAATTGACCAGCTTTCCGTAGAAAGCACGGGAAGAGTCGGCGTAAATCCTTTAAAATAGCGGCTTCATTCAAAAGCAGCTTGTGGGTCTTTCGCCTCATGGCGAAAATGCCCGCATAGGATATTCCATATGAGCATGTCTACTACCCTGGAAATCGTCGAAGAATTACGCGCTGGTCGCATGGTAATTTTGGTTGACGAGGAAGATCGCGAAAACGAAGGCGATTTGATTATGGCGGCAGAGTTTGTGACGCCAGAAGCAATTAATTTTATGGCAAAGTTTGGCCGTGGCCTGATTTGCCTGACGCTGACAGAAGAGCGTTGCGATCATTTGAATCTGGCGATGATGACCAGTCGCAATGGTACTTCATTCGGCACGAATTTTACGGTATCTATTGAAGCGGCTGAAGGCGTGACAACGGGTATTTCAGCTGCCGACCGCGCGCGTACCGTACAGGTGGCCGTTGATAAAAACTCGACAGCACATGATATTGTCCAGCCTGGTCATATATTTCCCCTGAAGGCTCAGAAGGGCGGCGTACTGATGCGTGCCGGTCATACGGAAGCTGGCTGTGATCTGGCAGAACTGGCTGGCCTCACACCGGCTTCTGTTATCTGCGAAATCATGAAAGACGACGGCACGATGGCGCGTCTTCCGGATTTATTTGAGTTCGCCAAAGAACATCAGCTGAAAATCGGTACCATTGCAGATTTGATTCATTACCGCAGTCAGACGGAGAGTATTGTTGAGCGTGTTGCTGAGCGTGAAATGCATACAGTGCATGGCAGTTTCCAGGCGGTTGTTTATCGCGACAAGCCAAGCGGTTCCGCCCATCTGGCGTTGATACATGGTGAGCTGGACAAGAGTAAAGAAGCGCTGGTGCGTGTACATCAGCCTGTGTCGATTCTCGATTTGCTGGAAAGCAAGGCGACAACGCATACATGGAACATTGCTGCAGCGATGTCTACAGTCAAGGCATCCGATTCTGGTGTCATCGTATTGTTGAATTGTGAAGAAACTGCGGAGCAGATGTTTGATCAGTTCAAGGCTTTGCAAACAACAGGAGCCCGTCCCGTCGGGCGCGCTGCACGTATGGATTTACGCAATTACGGTATTGGTGCACAGATTCTGAAAGATGTCGGCGTTGGTAAAATGAAATTACTGGCAAGCCCAAGAAAGATGCCGTCTATGACTGGTTTTGACCTCGAAGTCGTCGGTTATCTCGATAAGCCTTGTACTGACAAATAATTGCGGCAGCAGATCTGACAAACCGTCGAACAACATTATTCAGGCGCCAAGCGCAAGAAAGAACATCATGACTGTAGGACATTACGAATCAAATTTAGATGGTGCCGGTGTAAGAATTGGTATCGTTCAGGCGCGTTTTAATGACAGGGTTGGCAATGGTTTATTGTCTGCTTGCCTGGCAGAGCTGAGCCGCCTGGGTGTAATGAACGAAGATATTTTGCACGTCACCGTTCCGGGCGCATTGGAAGTGCCGCTGGCATTGCAAAAACTGGCTGAAACGAATCAGTTTGATGCGTTGATCGCGTTAGGTGCTGTTATTCGCGGAGAAACTTACCATTTCGAGTTGGTATCGAACGAATCAGGTGCTGGCATTACGCGCGTTGGTCTGGATGCGGGCATTCCGATCGCTAACGCTATACTCACCACTGAGAATGATGAACAGGCCGAAGTCCGCATGCAGGAAAAAGGCGCAGATGCTGCCAGAGTCGCTGTGGAAATGGCAAATCTGACGTTGGCACTGGAAGAGTTAGCGGAAGCAACCGAAGACGTGCATTACGACGCCTGATCAGGTTTGAATGCCCTTGTTGTCAGAGGGCGAAATCAGTCAATGCCAGAAAAGTATCAAGCAGACACCAAATAAGTACCCAGCAAGAACCAAGTAAGATCGAGCACGATCAGGTAAGAGAAAATAATGAATAACAAACCACAACACGCCAATCCAAGCAAAAACCGCTCTCCGCGCCATCGTGCCCGTGAATTCGCTTTGCAGGGACTGTATCAATGGCTATTGAATAACGAAGATTCTGGTGTGATTGATGCACATATTCGTCAGGCGCATGGTTTTGATAAGGCAGATCAGGCTCATTTTGATGCGTTATTACACGGCAGCATCAGGGACTCGATTGCTTTGCGTGAAGAAATTGCTCCCTTCATTGATCGTACCATTGCAGAATTATCGCCAATTGAGCACGCTGCTTTATTGATTGGTACTTTCGAGCTGAAAAATCATATCGAAATTCCATACCGTGTCGTGATTAACGAGGCGGTAGAGCTGACGAAATCATTCGGTGGTCTGGATGGACATAAATATGTGAATGGCGTGCTGGATAAACTGGCTGCAAAATTGCGGACGACTGAGATCGCTGCTGGTAAATAGTAATTGATTGATAGATAGTTGATACAGATTTAAACAAATTTAAACAGGTTTAAACAGATTCAAATACATTCTTTCGCCTTATTTCCCAAAAGGAAAATAAGGCGTTTTTTTTTTAGGTTAGCTATGGAACATAATCTCGCAAGTCGGCTGGATCATATCGCACCATTTCATGTGATGGAACTGATGAAAATGGCTGCCAATCTGGAGTCCCAAGGGCGTCATCTGATTCATATGGGTATTGGAGAGCCAGATTTTACTGCGCCACAACCCGTGATTGATGCCGCAACCAGGGCAATGGCGGATGGTCGCCTGCAGTACACTTCGGCATTAGGTGTGCCCGCATTACGTCAGGCGATCTCTGATTATTATCAGCAAACGTATGGATTGCACATTCCCTCTTCGCGTATCGTTGTAACCGCAGGAGCATCTGCGGCGTTATTGCTGGCATGCGCTGCACTGGTGACTCCTGGTAAGAAAGTACTGATGCCTGATCCCTGCTATCCATGCAATCGCCATTTTGTGGCCGCATTTGAAGGGAAGGCGACGCTGATTGCGAGTGGGCCTGAGCATCGTTTTCAATTAACGACAGAAATGGTGGCGCAGCAATGGGACGAAGATACTATAGGGGTTTTACTCGCTTCCCCCTCAAATCCTACTGGTACGTCGATTTCGCCGGATGAGTTATCCGGAATTATTGCTAAAGTCAAAGAGCGCGGCGGTTTTACGATTGTCGATGAAATTTATCAGGGATTGACTTACGACCAGGCGCCATTTTCAGCGTTGTCGTTAGATGATGATGTTGTCGTGATCAATAGTTTCAGCAAATATTTCAATATGACAGGATGGCGTCTGGGGTGGCTGGTTGTGCCTGAACGGATCGTTCCTCAATTAGAAAAACTGGCGCAAAATTTATTCATTTGTGCCTCCTCGGTTGCGCAACATGCAGCGTTAGCGTGCTTTGACCCAGAAACGATAGCGATTTATGAGCAGCGTAAAGCAGAGTTCCGCAGACGCCGGGATTATATTGTGCCTGCATTACGCGAATTGGGTTTTGGCGTTCCAGTGACGCCGGACGGCGCATTTTATGTCTATGCCGATTGTTCTCGTTTTTCTGATGATGCCGATATGTTTGCAAAAACGGTGTTGAATGAAGCTGGTGTCGTGATCGTGCCAGGTTTGGATTTTGGACCTGCAACTGCGAAGACTTATGTCAGAATTTCTTATGCCAATTCGCTGGAAAATTTACAGGAAGCGATGTCCAGATTAAGGAAGTTGCTGCAAGCATAAAAATAAAAAACCGCCCGAGTTTGTGAACTGAGGCGGTTTTTTTCAGATGTGGTTCTTGTTACAGTGCGGCAACCTGTTCTTTCTTTGCATCTACAGGGACAGTTTTTGCTTCATTGCTGTCTGTTTTATGCGAAGTGGCTGCTTCAACTGGCTTGACTGACGCTGGTGCTGGCGGCGCTGTAAAGAAGGTCGGTACATTTTTACCGGCAGACACATCTTTCAGGCGTTTGTATTCACTCATGACGCGCGAGCCGTAGCCAGAGTCATTGTCAAATGCGGCTGCGCCTACATACAACTTTAATCCCGCTTCAACAGAACCAGCACGTGATACATAGTCTTTCAGAATCAGTGCGCCTACTTTGATATTGGCGACAGGATTCAATGCTGCTTTGACGCCTCCCAACTCCTGAAATTTATCATGATGTACCTTGGACATCACCTGCATCAGACCCTGTGCGCCAACCGGACTTTCAGCAAATGGATTCAGTCCTGATTCAATCGCCATGACGGATAAAATCAACAGTGGATCAAGTTTAATTTCTTTTGCTGTCAGATAAGCTGCAGAGACCAGCATATTTGTTGCATCACTCGCAACGCGATAGCGTTTGGCGAGCCAGTGGGTAACCCATTGTTGCTGGCGTTGATTTCCCAGCATCTTGATCTCTTCATCAGACGGAGCCGCGTTGTTGGCGGTGTTGTTTGTGCTGACTTGTCCTGGTGCCTGCATTAACGTTGCCAGGCTTGGTGGAGCAACTTCTTCCTGTGAAGCTTCTTCCTGTTCGGCAAACGGAGATAAGTCTCTGAATTTATCTGTCAGTTCTGGTTTGATAAACATCAGTGCCAGAATAGTCATGGCGATCAGGCCAGAGATTACAAACAGGTGTTTTGCTGTAGTGAGAAAGCCACTGGTGGTATCTCGTGCTACAGAACTCAGCACATTGTGCTTGGCAGAGTCGGAAAAATTACTTTCTTGTACAGCTAAAATAAAACGTTGAATCATATTACCTCCTGAATCTTCGCGAAGCTATCCATGCTCAATATCAAGCTGATAGCGTAACAATCAATACTTCCGCGAATCAGAAACATCGCCTTCGTCGCAAGTTGCGATCCAAAGACGCCGGAGTTGTTTGTCAATTCAAGTCCGTCAGACTTGGTCATGGAGCATCCAGTGACAAACAACTTTTTTCGGGAGAAGGCAGACGCCTTTCGAAAACAATCCTTACAATGTTATATGGGGCCCGATCCCCGTGAATGATGTTACCGTTAAGGCGAGGCTTTCGATGTTTCAAAAGCGGCGGAAGTTTTACTTCTTCATCAAGTTGGGCGAATTGTAGGGGCGGTTTTATATCAAGTCAATACTATCAAAATTGATTTTGATAACTTTTGAATATAAAGAAAACTGCTGCATTGCAGCAAAAATGAATAAAATCAAGTACTTATCATATTTTGCTTGACTAACTAGTTCAGAGATACAAAAAAGAGAAAAATGATTAAATATTCCGATTTGAGAGACTTTATTTCTCAATTGCAACAAATAAATGAATTAAAACAGATTGACATTCAGGTGTCGCCTCATTTAGAAATGACGGAAATCTGTGACCGTACTCTCAGATCAGCAGGCCCGGCACTTTTATTCAATCAGCCGACAGGGCACCAGATTCCGGTATTGGGTAATTTGTTTGGTACTCCTCGCCGTGTGGCGCTGGGCATGGGCGCGAATGATGTGAGTGAGTTACGGCAAATCGGCCATGTGCTTTCTGCATTAAAAGAACCAGAGCCACCAAAAGGTTTTAAGGATCTGATGGGTATGGGATCGCTGGTGAAAGCGGTATGGGATATGGCTCCCAAAGAGGTTCGTGGTGCGAAATGCCAGGAGATCGTTTGGGAAGGAAATGATGTCGATCTGGCGCGTTTGCCTATCCAGCATTGTTGGCCAGGTGATGTCGCTCCTTTGATTACGTGGGGACTGGTGATTACCAAGGGGCCAAATAAAAAACGTCAAAATCTTGGCATTTATCGTCAGCAGGTTCTTGGTCGGAACAAAGTCATTATGCGTTGGCTGGCGCATAGGGGAGGGGCTCTGGATTTTCGCGAGCATGGCATTGTTAATAAAGGTAAGCCCTATCCGGTCGCTGTGGCGCTGGGGGCAGATCCAGCCACTATTTTAGGTGCGGTTACGCCAGTTCCGGACAGTTTGTCTGAATATCAGTTTGCAGGACTGTTGCGCGGTAGTCGAACAGAGTTGGTAAAGGCCATCGGTAGCGAGTTGCGGGTGCCTGCATCGGCAGAAATCGTATTGGAAGGGCATATTTATCCGGACGAATCGCACGCCAGTGGTTACGAGCATGCGCTCGAAGGTCCGTATGGCGATCATACAGGCTATTACAATGAGCAAGACTGGTTTCCGGTTTTCACGATCGACAGGATCACGATGCGTCGTGATCCTATTTATCACTCAACGTATACCGGCAAACCACCGGATGAGCCTGCGGTACTTGGAGTTGCTTTAAATGAGGTCTTTATTCCACTTCTGCAAAAACAGTTCAGTGAAATTACGGATTTTTATTTGCCACCGGAAGGTTGTAGTTATCGTATGGCCGTTGTGCAGATGAAAAAATCTTATGCAGGTCATGCAAAGCGCGTGATGTTTGGGGTGTGGAGCTTTTTGCGGCAATTTATGTATACCAAATTCATCGTTGTGGTGGATGAGGATGTGAATGTCCGTGACTGGAAAGAAGTGATCTGGGCTATCACGACCAGAGTTGATCCTTTGCGGGATACGACCTTGGTTGATAACACGCCGATTGATTATCTCGATTTTGCCTCACCTGTCAGTGGACTCGGAAGCAAAATGGGGATCGATGCAACGAACAAGTGGCCTGGCGAAACTAATCGTGAGTGGGGGACTACTATAAGTATGTCTGCTGATGTGGTGCAGCGCGTTGACGGTATCTGGAAAGAATTGGGTATCGAATGATCAGTTTGAAGTTGCCACCGCGGTTGAGTAGAAAAACTCATACTCAAGCAGTTCGTCCCTTACTCTACAGCTTTCGCCGTTGCCCTTACGCGATCAGAGCCAGATTGGCGATATGGCTGGTGGGGGTTGATGTGGAGTTGCAGGAGGTTAGTTTAAGAAATAAACCACCGGCGATGCTCGAAGCTTCACCTAAAGGTACTGTACCTGTTTTGGTATTGCCGGAAGGACGTGTGATTGACCAAAGTCTTGACATTATGTGCTGGGCTTTACGTCAGATGCCTGATGTAGCCTGGTTCACAGCGGATGGTCGTCTTGACAGTGAGGCACATGCACTGATCGTTCACAATGACACCGTGTTTAAAAAAGCGCTGGATCAATATAAATATCCGGAGCGATATCCGGATGCCGGCCGTGAATATTATCAAGAGCAGATTCGTCTGCAGTTGCGCGATCTGAATGAGCGGCTTGCTCGCCATCGTTATTTATGTGGTGAACAGATTGGTATTGCTGATCTGGCACTGGTTTCTTTTGTGCGCCAGTGCGCCGGGGTCGATATGGAGTGGTTTAATTCCGCACCATTTCCATTGCTACACTCCTGGTTGAGTGAAATTCTGACTTCAGAACTGTTTGAGGCGGTAATGCAGAAATAAGCGCCGCAAGAAACTAATCAGGATCAATGTCATTGTTCAGCGGCGTTCTTATATGAATCAGGACTGATGCAATATTGTTCCGGCAAGGCATGACAACGAAGGTAGTACATGTGCTTGTAGGTGGCTGCATTACAGGAAACTAAAACGTCTTGGGGTGGTTTTGCGTCAGTTCTGTGAACGTGCTTGTCGCTTAAATATATAGTTTGTAATGTTTATATGTCGTTTGTGAACATCCATTTTGTGACAAGTCCATGCTCCGTGCCTGATTCAGATAGTCAGTATGTCAGTATGAATCTGAGGTTTAACAGAGCATGGAAATGCTTGCTGATGGTTGAACGTGGGTTTGACATTATTGATTGATATTTTCAATCAACGAGTGATGATCAGTTTCGTACCCAGGCCAATAAAAATGCTGCCAGCAATACGGTCAAGCCATAATCCTGTGCGTGGATTGCGATTAAGCCAGCTTCCGGCGCTACCAGAGAAGTAGCCAAGTAAGCCGAATAGAATGGCTGCTTGCAAAGTGAAAACCAAGCCTAGTTGTGCTGTTTGCCACTGCACTGCGCCATGCTCTGCGATCACAAATTGTGGCAAAAAAGACAGAAAGAAGAGTACTACCTTAGGATTGATACTGTTAGCAAACAAGCCTTTGGCGAATAAGGTTTTCAGTGATTGATCTGGCAGTGCATTGCCGCTGATCTGTGTGTTGCCGCTGCTGCGCAGGGCATTAACTCCGAGATAAATCAAATACAGACCGCCGCTGAGTTTTAATGCAGTAAATGCCATAGGTGAGGCTGCAATTAACGCACTGATACCAAGGCTGGCTAATATTGTGTGGCTAATGCAGCCTAACGCGCAGCCTAATCCAAATGCTACGCCTTGTTTCCTGCCTTTTGAAATCCCCACTCCCAGCACCATCAGATTATCTGGGCCGGGCGATGCCGTAATCAGGACTGCTGCAAACAAAAAGCTGACGAGTTGTTCCGGGCTGAGTGTCACATTACACCTTCAAATATAGAAAATAGAAATATTGATTTTATCTTATGCATAATGACAGGGTGCTGGTACTCAGTCGGATTGTCATTGTTTTATTAGGTTATTTTTGCCTGAAATATCAATCTCATGCAGAGGCCAGGATAAATGTCTGCGCAGTATTTATGATCCTGCTATAATGTTCGTTGGCGGGCCCCTGCGCATTGCGGCATGGCCAATCTGGTCAGGTCGGGAACGAAGCAGCCACAGTCATTTCCTGCAAGTGCCGCAGATCAGGCTCGCCAACTTCCTTCCAGTATTTATCTTCACTCCAACTTCCAAGTTTTTCTGCATTGTTCGCGCATAAACGTGAATATTATTTTGCATGCAGCGGTAACTTATTTCACATTTACTTCAAATACTCTATGCAACAATATCTATTGTCGCTGTACTACTTTGGCGTCAGATATCCGATGTGCATGAATAACGATGAATAATAAGGAGATGAACATGAATACAATGAAAAAATGGTTGATCGCAAGTGTACTGATGTGGGGATTAATCCCATTTGGTTTTGCTGCTGATGATCGCGGAACTACGGAGCAGGCGACTGCAATGGTAAAAAAAGGTATCGCTTATATTAAAGAGCATGGCAAAGAAAAAGCGTTTGCTGAATTTGCTAATATTTCCAATAAAGATTTTCATGATCGTGATTTGTATCTGTTTGTCTATGACTTAAATGGTGTGAATCTGAGTCATGGCAATAACCCTAAAATGAATGGCAAAAATCTCATTGATCTGAAGGTCGGTGATAAATTTGTTGTCAAAGACATGATTGCCTTGGCAAGCACTAAGGGTAAAGGTTGGGTTGATTATCAATGGCCTAATCCAGTGACAAAAGTACTGGAAACAAAATCGACGTATCTTGAAAAAGTTGATAACTACTTTGTCGGTTGCGGTGCTTATAAATAATATTTTCCAATTGTTGTCTTTGTAATATTTTACTGTTGCTTCTCTCAAAGCCATTCCACGTAAAACGGGAATGGCTTTTGTTTTGTGATGTTGAAAAATGGTATATCACTTGATTCTCCGGTTGTTCCCATATGACAATGTAAGTCTGTGCTGCTCACCAGGTTGAATGGTGATGTGTATGTGATACGTCAGATATGGCATCACAAAACCAGATATAAGGAATAAATGTGACTAAAAAAAGGCATCGTCAGAACAAGTCTGGTTCTGGTATTTATCCGATTACCCAGCGTTTCTTTGCATGGTTATCGCGTCCACTGTTGTTATCTGGCCTTGTGCTGACGATCCCGGCTTTTTACTTTTTATTGAGCGGAAATACAGACAACGTTCGTCGTGCCGGACACCTTTTGTACTTGCTGGCGGCCTTGACTATTGCTCTCGATACTTATCTGCATTGGCGTATTAATCGTTACCAGAAGCGACGTAGTGGAAAAATGTTGCTGGATATTTTGATCATCGTAGGTTCGCTTGCCAGCAGTTTTCCTTCGGCTGCAGAGTGGGGGGCTTTGGAATGGTTGCTCAGGTTGGGATTGTGTGCTGCCATTTTGATGAGAATCGCCACCTTGGTTTTGCAGCACATGAAGCCCAGTCATTTGGTGCAGATAATTGGACTCGCTTTGTTAATGCTCAGCGCCGCCGGTGCTGGATTTTATTGGCTGGAGCCGAACGTGACAAATTATCCGAACGGCGTTTGGCTCGCATTTACGACTATTGCTACCGTGGGTTATGGTGATATCGTGCCTTCAACGCCTGCATCAAAAATATTCGCTGTGTTTATCGTATTGCTCGGTTACGCCATGTTTTCGATAGTAACGGCGAATATTGCTGCTTTATTTGTGGGGGAGGAGGAGGAAATGTTTGAACGTGAATTACATGCCGACATTCGCTCTCTGACCAGAGAGGTGTCGGCATTACGCGAGGAATTGCGTAGTCGCGAAAAATTATTTGTACAAATGGAGAAGGAACTCATGCTCAGAAATAAAACGAAAGAAGAGCAGGCATAATCAATATCACTATATTTTATGGATTACGCCTTTTGATTTCCCTTTTTCCTGATTACTTATGACTGGAAACAGCGCGAAATAATTCGTTGTTGCAGTTCTGTCTCAATCATATTTTCCAATGTGCCATAAACACGACCGTGGTCTGCATCTAATCTGCTGCTGATAAAAGCATTGGCTATCTCTTCAGGTGCATGTTCTTGCATTAGAAAACCTTGCACTACCAGCACCAATTTTTGCACAAAACGACGTGCGCCAGCTTCTTGGTTGGCGGTGGATGCCTGTAATGCCAGCTCCAATTCAGCAGTCATTTTCCGTACTGTTGCGGAACGTGATCCTGATAGCTGTTTCAGCAGTAGCTTTGTACCGGATGGGTCGCGGTCAATGGCTCTGAGTACGTCAAGGCACATCACATTACCTGAGCCTTCCCAGATGGAATTCACGGGTGCTTCGCGATACAGACGTGCCATAGGGCCATTTTCTACATAGCCGTTGCCACCCCATACTTCCATGCATTCGCCTGTGAACTCCAATGCCCGCTTGCAAATCCAGAATTTTGCTGCAGGTGTGATGATACGTTTCCATGCTTTTTGCAAAGGATCTTCTGGTGCGTCCAGCGTTGCAGCAAGTTTGAGCATCAGATGCGTTGCTGCCTCGCTTTCCAGTGCCAGATCTGCGAGAACATTGCACATCAGAGGCTGTTTATCGAGGGTGGTGCCAAAAGCATGCCTGTTCTTGGCGTGATGTACTGCTTGCACTAATCCTTGTCGCATCAATGCGGCGCTGCCGATGACGCAATCCAGCCTTGTCAGGTTCGCCATATCAATAATGGTAGGGATGCCCCGGCCTTCTTCACCGACCATAATCCCGTAAGCGTCCTGAAATTCGACTTCGCTACTGGAGTTTGATTTATTGCCCAGTTTGTCCTTGAGCCTTTGTACTAATATAGTATTTTTGATACCGTCCGGTTTCCAGCGGGGTACAAAAAAGCAGGATAATCCCACTTTTGTTTTTGCCAGTACCAGATGTGCATCGCACATTGGGGCGGAAAAAAACCATTTATGACCCGTCAGGGAGTAGGCTTCACCTCGCCCCTCATTCTCGATTGGTCGTGCGATGGTCGTGTTGGTACGAACATCGGAGCCACCTTGTTTTTCCGTCATTCCCATCCCTATCATGATGGATTTTTTTTGTGCTATAGGTAGATCGCGAGGGTCGTGTTCTCTTGAAAAAAGTGCTGTTTTGATTTGTGAGAATAAAGCCGGTTCGTTTGCCAGTACGGGAATAGAAGCAAATGTCATTGTGGTAGGGCAAAGAGAGCCTGATTCCACCTGTGATTGTAAAAAATATCCCGCTGCTCTGGCGACATGCGCTCCCGGACGCGGCTCCATCCAGGGCATGGCCTGCAAACCTTCTTTTCTCAGTAGCGATAATAACTGGTGCCAACTGGGATGGAAATGAACCTGATCAATCCTGCGGCCAACGCGGTCATGCGTCTGTAGTTCAGGTAGGTGATGGTTGGCTAGCTCGCCGAGCTGCAAGATATCTTTACTGCCCAGCATTTCTCCTGATTTTTGCAGTGTGTCCGAGTGCCACTCAGCGCCGTGAGCGCTTATCGCTTCCATGAGCGCAATGTCGCTGGAAAAAATATTGTAATTATATAAATCTGGTACCTGATTGAGAATCTCGTGGGTAATCCATTGCATGCGTGTCTCCGAGGAATGAATAGGGGTTCAAACAGTGTAGTGCCACGCGGAACATCAGGTGTTCGCTTTTGCCGCATGAGATAATAAGCGGATGATGAAGAGTGATAGTCCATTGAAGCTGAGGCGCAAGCCGGTACAGCAACGTTCGAAAATGACGCAGGCATCGATTCTGGATGCCTTTGTTCGGCTTTTGGTAGAAAAAACTTATACAAAATTGACAATGCGGGATATTGCATTGGTTGCCGGAGTCGGTCTGGGTACTTTGTACGAGTATTTTCCGGGTAAAAAATCAATTGCTGCACACTGCATACATGAGCGATTCAAAAACATTGGCACCTCCATGCAGATGTGGATTGAGGAATTGCGTGGGTTGCCAGTCATTCAGATGACTGACATTCTGATCGATCGCATCATTGGGCTGCATGCCAGGGAGGCAGAAGAATGGTCCGCATTGATCTTATTAGAGCGACAGATTTCGGATATACAGTCTTACCGCAGCCTGTATGCGCATATTGTGAGTATCTGGGGGCAGGCAATTGAAGCAGGGTGTGATGCGGCATTATATGCAGGCAAGAGCGCCGAAGTCGTCCACGCTGCTGTGTATGGCTTGTTATATCAGCGACTGATGTTGTTGCCGCACAGCTTGTCGGATGAAGAATTTCAACAAAATGTCAAAACTCTGGTGCTGGGATATTTGCAACTCCCCGCGGATCAATGCAAATGATGCTGTCTGAATAAGGTAAAATCGCAGGATGTCCTATCAAGTTCTCGCCCGTAAATATCGCCCGAAAAGTTTTGAAACACTTGTCGGTCAGGAGCACGTTGTCCGTGCCTTATCCCATGCTCTCGAACAGCAGAGGTTGCATCACGCCTATCTGTTCACCGGTACTCGCGGTGTCGGTAAAACGACGCTGTCGCGCATCTTAGCCAAGTCGTTTAATTGCGAAACAGGTATCACGGCAAAGCCATGTGGCGTTTGCAATACTTGTACCGCCATTGATGCTGGTCGTTTTGTTGATTACATAGAAATGGATGCTGCATCGAATCGTGGTGTAGATGAAATGGCATCTTTGCTGGAGCAGGCGATTTATGCGCCGTCGAATGCACGCTTTAAAGTGTATATGATCGACGAGGTGCACATGCTGACCAATCATGCGTTTAACGCCATGTTAAAAACGCTGGAAGAACCACCGGAGCATGTGAAGTTTATTCTGGCAACCACAGATCCTCAAAAAATTCCTGTTACTGTGTTATCGCGTTGTTTGCAGTTTAATCTGAAGCAGATGCCCCCAGGACATATCATTGGGCATCTGGAAAATATTCTCGGACAAGAACAGATAGAATTTGAAACCCTGGCTTTGCGTTTGCTGGCACAAGGAGCGCATGGTTCCATGCGCGATGCTTTGTCATTGACAGATCAGGCGATTGCCTATGCCGCAGGTAAAGTAACTCTGGACGCTGTGCAAGGAATGCTGGGGGCGCTGGATCAATCCTATCTGATCCGTTTACTTGACGCGTTGCTTGCCCGTAACGGTAAAGCCTTGCTGGACGTGGCCGATGAGATGGCCGCCCGCAGTCTGTCATACAAATCTGCCTTGCAGGATTTAGGAACCCTATTGCACCAGATTGCGGTTGCGCAGCTGGTTCCTGATGCAGTTGCCGATGATTTGCCTGAACGCGAGCAGATCATGCGATTGGCTAACGATTTTGGTAAAGAAGAAGTACAGTTGTTTTATCAGATTGCCGTACATGGCCGCAATGAACTGGCGCTGGCACCTGATGAATATGCAGGGTTTAGCATGACGCTATTGCGCATGCTGGCATTTCGCCCCCTTGATGATAATGACTTGACTCGGGCCGCATCTGCTCCTGTGCGTTTGCCATCTCCGGCGGGGCGGGGCGTGCCGCCGTCACCTGCATCAACACCATCAGTGACTGGTGTTGAAAGATCGGCGCAGAACCCTGCCGCTAATGTTGCTAACGTCTCTCATCGTAGCAATGCAAGTTTGGCTGCAACGCCCGATGCTCAGGTGTCTGTCAGTCCGATTTCTGCTCCTGTAAAGGATACTGTTTCAGCAGCACCTGCAACGCGTATCAGTCCGGCAATGGCGGCATTAGCCGCAGCCCGGGCTGCCAGTGATAAAAAATCACCTGCCATTACCCGATCTGCTTCTGAGTCTGCTACAACCGCAGCACCAGCACCAGCACCAGCACCAGCACCAGCACCTTCGCCAGTATCCTCGTCAGTGCCACCCATGCCATTGGCATCAGCGCCAGTTACGGCACCGACGCCGAAGGCTGTGCCCACTGCAAGAGCCATTTCGCCTGTACAGTTACCACCAGAAATGCAGTCTGTCCCTGCCGGTATGGACGATATGCCACCGCCTTGGGATGACGATATATTAATGTCTTCATTACCGGCAGGTATGCCTGCACTTGTTGATGAACCAACTAAAAGAGACTTACCTGCGATACAAACTCCCTCATCTGGCAGGGGTAAAGAGGCGACTGCTCTTGTGGCGGGAACGTCAGAATTAGCTGCACCAGCAGCATTGTCACTATCAGCGACAACGCTTGCATCCGTCACGGTAGCCTCATCACCGCAGGCAGACAGAACTATCTGGAGTGCACCCGTACCTGAACTCAACTGGGATGGGCAGTGGCCTACTTTAGCGTCTGGTTTGCCAGTGCGCGGTGTTGCGCAGCAATTGGCCCAGCAAAGCGAGTTGATTCATTGTCGTCCCGATGGAAATGTTTTTTTATTCGAATTGCGCGTTCCTTTGACGACGCTATTATCTGCTGGCAGTGTGGATAAATTGCAGACGGCGTTGTCTGAGAAATTCGGACGAATGATTCGCGTCGATGCCAAAATTGGTGCCGTGGAACAAACGGCAAATGCACAAGCAATTGCTGAGCGAGAGTTGCTTCAACGCAGAGCTGAACAGTCGATACAGGATGATCACTTTGTCCAGACTCTGATACGTGATTTTGGTGCCAGCATTATTACCGGCAGTGTGCGTCCAGTCTGATCTGGCAGTCATCACGTACTGATGCTTTTGCCTCTATGATTAATTCTTTAATTTATATTTCATTCCTTTATTTTCCGGAGTAATTCTTATGATGAAAAACCAAATCGCTGGCCTGATGAAGCAGGCACAGGCAATGCAAGACAATATGAAAAAAGCCCAGGATCAACTGGCCTTGATTGAAGTGGAAGGGCAGTCCGGTGCTGGCATGGTGAAGGTAGTAATGACATGTAAAAACGATGTTAAGCGCGTTACCATTGATCCGTCCTTATTGGCAGACGATAAAGACATGTTGGAAGATCTGGTTGCCGCAGCATTTAATGATGCTGTGCGTAAAGCAGAAGCGACTTCGCAAGAAAAAATGGCTGGTCTGACTGCTGGCATGCCTTTGCCACCAGGCTTTAAGATGCCATTCTGAGTGTGAAAAAACCAGGCAGTCTGGAGTCGCTGGCAGAAGCACTGCGCCGCTTGCCCGGTGTCGGGCCAAAGTCGGCGCAGCGTATTGCTTATCACTTGTTGCAGCATGACAGGGAAGGAGCCACCATTCTTGGGGATGCCTTATTGAATGCTGTTGAGTTGATTCAGCACTGCACTTCTTGCAATACCTTTACCGAAACGCAGGTGTGTGAAACCTGTGCAGATACGGCGCGCGACAGAAGTTTGTTGTGCGTCGTGGAAACGCCTTCCGATCAGTTAATGATAGAGCAGACCTTGACCTTCAAGGGGTTGTACTTTGTCTTAATGGGGCGTTTGTCTCCGCTTGATGGGATAGGTCCAAAAGACATCCATTTAGAAAAGCTGATTGCCCGTGCAACAGACGGTGTGGTGCAGGAAGTGGTGCTGGCGACCAATTTCACGAATGAAGGCGAAGCAACAGCGCATTACATCAGCGAGACATTAAAAGCCCGTGGACTCAGAGTCAGTCGCCTCGCACGCGGGGTGCCGGTGGGCGGTGAGCTGGAGTATGTGGATGCCGGTACGATTGCCCGTGCTATGCTTGACAGGCGTACTACCTGAGCATCACGTAGCGAGGGCGACTTGAATAACCATCGCGATATATTGATCATATGACGACACAAGAAAAAAAGCCCGGCCCACTTGCTGGTATCAAAGTGCTGGAACTCGGGACGCTGATCGCCGGCCCTTTCTGTTCCCGTATGTTTGCTGAATTTGGCGCAGAAGTCATCAAGGTGGAGTCCCCTGATGGCGGTGACCCACTGCGTCAATGGCGTGTGTTGAAAGACGGTACCTCGCTTTGGTGGAGCGTACAGGCACGTAATAAAAAAAGCATCACGTTGAATATGAAAGAGCCGCAAGCCAGAGATGTTGCGCGTCGTCTGGCGTTGGAGGCCGACGTTATCATTGAAAATTATCGTCCTGGTGTGCTCGAAAAATGGCAGCTCGGATATCAGGAGTTGAAGGCGCTGAATCCTTCAACGATCATGGTGCGCTTGTCTGGTTATGGTCAGAGTGGTCCGATGAAAGAATTGCCTGGATTTGGCGCTATCGGCGAGTCTATGGGCGGATTGCGTTATGTGTCAGGGCATCCTGACCGCCCGCCGGTACGTGTCGGTATTTCTATAGGGGATTCAGTCGCTGCTTTGCATGGTGTGATCGGTGCGATGATGGCGTTGCGCCATCGGGACGTGACTGGCGGGCGCTGGAATGGTCAAGTTGGTGCTGCCAGCAGCGGCGGGCAGGGGCAAATGGTGGACGTGGCTTTGTATGAGTCCGTCTTTAACCTGATGGAGTCGCTGGTGCCAGAATACGATCATGCTGGTGTGATCAGAGAAAGAACCGGCGGTGCCTTGCCCGGTATCGTACCCTCGAATACCTACACGACAGGCGATGGGGAAAATATTGTCATTGCGGGTAATGGTGATGCCATTTTTCATCGTCTGATGAAGGCGATTGATCGCGATGATCTTGCTGCTGATGCAGAGTTAACCAGAAATGACGGACGTGTTCCACGCACTGCAGAAATTGATGCTGCGATTCAGGCATGGTGCACTACGCAAACGATTGATACCGCATTGGATAAACTCAAACAGGCCGATGTGCCGGTGGGCAAAATTTATTCGGTACGGGACATGATGAGCGACCCGCAATTTCTGGCACGCCAGATGTTTGAACAGCATCAGTTTGCTGATGGAACGCCTGTCAAACTTCCTGCGGTCAGCCCTAAAATGTCTGAAACGCCGGGCGGCACGCAATGGCTGGGGCCAACGCTGGGGCAGCATAATCATGAGGTGTTACTCGACTTGGGTTATAGCGCCGAAGATATTGCGCAAATGGAAAATAACAAAATCATCTGAATAGATGTGAAATAGGAGATAGCGATGAACCGTTCATTTTTAAAACAGTTCCTGATTGCCCTGGTTTTGTTTTTATTGGGATATTTCAGTTTTAATCGAAGCATATTTGCTGGAGATTCTGTGGCGGCGATCAGTATGTCGACACCGCAGCTCGTCGTGTACGATGCGGCGAAGCTGGCACCAGCTGAGAATTCAGTATTTAGCTAATCAGTCGGCTGGTATCGTCAATCATATCAACATTACATTAACCGAATGTAGATATGATGTTGTCCGATACCACTCTTAAAGTGATGCAAAAAGCGAGCACTGGCGGTATTCAGCCTAAAGTTTTCAAATAATCACGTATGCCAGCCAGCAACATCTCGACTGACATTGCCGTCAATATCAACCCCATCAAACGTTCAAAAGCCGTCATCACGCGCACGCCAAGTACCCGTTGCATACGTTCTGCGCTTAACAGCACGATCAGCCACACGACAGCAACGGATGTCAGTGCTGCGAGATGAATCGCCATATCCTGTTTGTTATCTGATGAAAACAGTAACACGGTTGCCAGTGCGGAAGGACCCGCCAACGCAGGGATGGCCAGCGGAACGATGAAGGGTTCATGCCCATCTTCCACGTCGCCAAATATGCCACCTTCCTGAGGAAATACCATCCGTAAAGCAATCAGGAACAAAATTACGCCTCCTCCTATTCTGAGAGAAACCTCAGATAGCTGCAATGCCGTCAGGAAGTGCTTGCCAAAGAACATGAAAAGCAACAGCAAGCCAAACGCAATCGCACATTCACGCACGACCACTCGCCAGCGTCGCTCCGGAGATACATGCGCCAGAGCGCTGACGAAAATCGGAACATTGCCAAACGGATCTGTCACCAGAATCAGCAGGATCAGTGACTGGAAAAAATCTTGTGTCATGTAGATAGTTGTTAGATGTGATCGGCAGAAAGCGCCGGAAAGATGTCTGCTGACGTTATCCGATGTTATCTGATCAGCGCCAGCGTGGCCGCAACGGCAGCATCGATACCTGTTGCTGCTTCTGCGATATGTTGCGCCAGCATATAGGCGGGTGTGCTGACGACTTTTCTGACTTCATCTATGACATAGTCATTCACAGGGCAGGGAACATGCAAGCCGCCCATGGAGGTGATGGCATTGGCAGTATCTTCGTCCGTGCCTATTGTTACTCTGGTCGCAGGCCCGTAAACAAGGGGAATCATTGTTGGAGCAATGCAGATATAGCATGCCGGGATGCTGGCGTCTGCAGCACTTTTTGCAAATCGCATCACATCTTCCTGAATACGGCAATCAGCACCTTTGCTGGCAAAATCAGACAGATTGGTGGCGGCACCAAATCCACCCGGGAAAAATATAGCCGCATAGTCACTGCTGACTGCCTCGGCGATATTTTTGACCTTTCCGCGGGCGATTCTGGCGGCTTCCACCAGAACATTGCGTGTCTCGCCCTCGCTGACTTGACCGGTAACATGATTGATCACGCGGCTCTGATTGATGTCGGGAGCCAGAAACTCGACTTCGGCGCCAGCACGTACCAGTGCCAGCAGCGTCAGTACTGCTTCGTGAATTTCGGTGCCGTCAAAAACGCCGCAACCTGATAAAACTAATGCTACTTTCATGATATGCCTTTGATGCAATAGGGGACTAGGTAAGGATATAAACAGTCAATTCTGCTGCCTCGGCTGCAATAATGTCAACCTGACGTTCCGCCTGGCGGGAAATAATCTGATTAGACTGTTCGTACCACGCGGGCTTGGCTGGAATAGCTTACTATTACGCAAGTTTGAGAAGGGTGCTGCATGTCCATCATGCCCATCATGATCGTCTGCCCTTCATAATTTCCCAATTTTGTTCCAATATGACTGAAAAAAAAGAACGTCCTGATACACCTTGTGTTGCTGTTTGCTCGACAACATTTGATGATGTTTGTCGTGGCTGCGGGCGCACAGTCGCCGAAGTGGCTGAATGGGTATTCATGAACGAAGATCAAAAAGAAGTCGTCTGGACAAGGATTTTGGCAGAAGGATATCCACGTAGAAACAGCTGAAGCCTCGGTTCGGAGAGCTGACTAATTGTGTTAATTCTGTCAATATTGCGCGCATTCTTACTATATAAAAATCCGGAGACATCGCAATGAGCATGGTAAATACTGTACAAAAACCCCGGCGCCGTTTCTTGCTGGGTGGACTTGGTGTGGCGGGTGCCTTGATTGTTGGCTGGGGTTTTACGCCGCCGCGCCAGCGTCTTACGGTAGACCATGCCTTGCCGATGAATGCCGGAGATGTTGCCCTGAATGGCTGGATTACGATTGCCAAGGACGGTCAGGTTGGCATCGTGATGCACAGAAGTGAAATGGGGCAGGGAATACATACTGCGTTGCAAATGATCGTTGCGGAAGAACTGGATGTGCCGTTATATATGGTGCGTCCTATTCATGCACCTATCGATAAGATTTATGGCAATGTCAGCGTATTGGCAGATGGATTGCCGTTCCATCCTGATGACGATGGTGTTGTTAAACACACTGCGCAGTGGCTGGTGATGAAGGCGGCCCGTGAGCTTGGTTTGCAGATTACCGGTGGGTCTTCCAGTGTCAAAGACGCCTGGCTGCCGATGCGCGAGGCCGGCGCCACCGCCAGAGCCATGCTGGTTGCGGCAGCGGCCAGACGTTGGAATGTCGCCTTCAGTGAGTGCAAGGCGCAAGATGGCATGGTCACCCATCATTCCGGTAAGAAAATGAGTTATGGCGAGCTTGCTGCCTATGCAGTAACGGCGCATCCTGCGGATATTCGACTCAAGAAACCGCATGAATTCAGTCTGATCGGTACGCCCGCAGCGAGAACAGATTCCGCTGCAAAAGTGAATGGCAGTGCCGAGTTCGGGTTGGATGCCAGGCCCGATGGCTTGTTGTATGCCGCCATCCGGCAGAGTCCGACGATTGGTGGACGTATCAAAAAAATAGACAGCCAGGCGGTATTGCAGATGAAGGGCGTTCGCCATGTCGTCGATATTTCTGCGAAAGAAGGTGTGTCCGGCGTAGCGGTGGTAGCGGATAGTTACTGGCTCGCAAAGAAAGCAAGTGCAGCTTTGAATATTGATTGGGATGTCGGCCCACATGCTGGATTGTCAACGGCGTCGGTATTCAAGGAGTTGGCAGATAAGCTTAATACCGAACCGGGTTTTACCTATTACAAGCATGGCGACCCTGAGGCGATGATGGGTAATCAGGCAGTCGTTAAGACCGTTAAAGCAGAATATCGGGCGCCATTTCTGGCGCATGCGGCGATGGAGCCGATCAATTGCACCGCGCAACTCAAAGATGACAAGCTCGATCTTTGGGTATCTACGCAAGTACCGGATGTCGCTGTCAGTACCGCAGCAAAGACGGCGAAAATCAATGTCGAGCAAGTCAACTTGCATATGTCTTACCTGGGCGGAGGCTTTGGTCGTCGTCTGGAGTCTGACATGGTAGTGCAGGCGGTGCTGATCGCGATGCAGACCAAAGGCTTGCCTGTCAAACTGGTCTGGAGTCGTGAGGAAGATACAACCCATGATGTTTACCGCCCCGCAGCACTGGCGCGTTTCACAGCGGGTCTTGATGCCAGCGGTAAAGTGTTGGCCTATGATAATAAATCGGCATCTGGTTCTGTTGCGCATCAGTTTTTAAAGCGCTTACTGGGGTTGCCGGGTGCAGGACCAGACAAGACCACTGCCGAGGGCGAGTTTGATATGTCCTATGAATTTGAGCATCAGCACACCGCACATGTGATTGTGCCAACGCCGGTGCCGCTTGGTAACTGGCGTTCGGTCGGACATTCGCATAATGCATTTTTTAAAGAGAGCTTCATTGATGAGCTGGCGCATGCTGCCGGCAAATCACCAGCAGATTTCCGGCGTGATTTGCTCGGTCGTCACCCTCGTCATCTGGCGGTACTGGATGCCGCCATGAATAAGGCCGGTAAAGCCCCCGCAGGGCGTGCACATGGTCTTGCCTTGCACCAGTCATTTGGCAGTATCGTGGCGCAGGTGGCCGAAGTGTCGGTAAAGGATGGGCATATCCGTGTGCATAAAGTGGTGTGTGCGGTGGACTGTGGGATTGCTGTGAATCCGAACATCATTACCCAGCAAATGGAGTCAGCGGTGATTTTCGGTCTGAGTGCTGCTTTGTATGGAGAAATTACGATCAAGGACGGCAAAGTACAGCAGACGAATTTCCATGATTATCCTGTGCTGAGAATGAATGAGGCGCCGGTGGTAGAAACGGTGATTATCAAGAGCGCTGAACATCCTGAGGGTATTGGTGAACCTGGTGTGCCGCCGATAGCTCCTGCTGTGGCAAATGCTGTCTTTGCACTGACCGGGCAGCGCTTACGCAGTCTGCCACTGACATTGGCGTGAACATTGAAACAAAGCTGACATATGCTGTAAATATACTGGTGGTAGTATCTTTGAAGCGTGCTTTAGTTATATGGACGCCAGGGTAGTTTTCTGAAATTATCGGGGGAGTATGTGTTTAAGTGACGTTGATGAAACCCTTGTGAGGGTGTAAGACTTGAGCCGGTGACATTCAGATACCAAAAATATTCATGAAAATACTATCCCGCTTTATACTGCCACACTGTCGTAAATGGTTGTTCTGGCATTGGACCTGATCAGGTGCCAGATACCGCACACCAGATTTTAAGAAATTTTATTTAGAAATATTTTATGCTGCCTACTCGCTTAATAAATCGTGACTCTCGCCGTTCCCGTGGCTTTACATTGATCGAAATTATGGTCGTGGTCGTGATCATGGGAATTCTTGCTGCGCTGGTTGTTCCCAAATTAATGGGTAGAACAGATGATGCGCGGATTGCTGCTGCCAAGCAGGATATCTCTACCTTAATGCAAGCACTGAAACTATATCGTCTTGATAATCAACGTTATCCGACCACAGAACAAGGATTGCAGGCATTGATCGTCAAGCCAGCAACCGGTCCGGTAGCCAATGGCTGGAAGACAGGTGGATATATTGAAAAACTGCCAAAAGATCCTTGGGGCAATGCGTACCAGTATCTTTCTCCCGGTATTAAGGGTGAGGTCGATGTATTTTCGCTGGGTGCGGATGGGCAGCCGGGCGGCGCTGGGAACGATGCCGATATCGGTTCCTGGGATTTATAAGCGCTCCGATGATGCAAATGCGTAATCAGCGCGGCTTTACCTTGCTGGAGTTGCTGGTGGTGCTGGTCATTGTCGGTCTGATGCTGGGTGCGATCAGTTTGAACGCCATGCCAAGCGACTTGCAGCGCCTGCAAAATGACAGCCGCCGGATTGCGCTGTTGCTGCAATTGGCAAGA
Organism: Undibacterium sp. SXout7W; assembly: GCF_049339385.1. Classification (NCBI taxonomy): domain Bacteria; kingdom Pseudomonadati; phylum Pseudomonadota; class Betaproteobacteria; order Burkholderiales; family Oxalobacteraceae; genus Undibacterium; species Undibacterium sp. SXout7W. The sequence continues at coordinate 93,334 of NZ_JBMPPF010000004.1, forward strand.
GAAGAAGCGATTGTCCGCAACCTGCCGGTGGCTTTTGAAGCGGATCAGACTGGCTATCGTTTTCTGGTCAGAGAAGACAGGGTATGGACGCCGATCAAAGACGACATGTTGCGCGAGCGCGGGTTCCAGCTGTCGCCTGTGCAGTTGGAAGTTGAGCCAGCATTAGTCAATGTTGCCGCCGACGCGCAGATACGCATTGTGTTTGGCCGTGAACCGGTTGATAAACCTTTTGTACTCACCTTGCGGGCAGCGGATCAGGCTGTGCGCCTGAGTGCCGATGGCATCGGGCATTTCGATGTTGAATAAGATGGATTCATGTCGCTCCCGGAATGCGGGTTTTACCTTACTCGAAGTACTTGTCGCACTGGTGATTGTGGGCACCGCACTTGGCGCCAGTTTGCGGGCAGTGGGTAGTCTGACCCAAAACAGCCAGCAATTACGTACGTCGATGATGGCAACCTGGTCGGCTGAAAACCGTCTGGCGCAGATTCGTCTTGCACACGAATGGCCAGCCTTTGGCGACCGTACTTTCGCTTGCCCTCAGGGGGATTTGCAACTGATCTGCGAAGAACATGTGATTGCCACCCCAAATCCTTCATTTCGTCGTGTCGAAGTGTTTGTCTATGAAGTGGATAATCCCGAACGCCGTATTATCAAACTGACGCAGGTGGTGCCCAATGCGCTTTGATCGTGCACATGACTCAACCCGAAGTCAGCTCGTCAGACGACCTTCAATTAAAAGCGGCTCTTTCGGACTTCACGCGCGCGCTGTCGGATTTACGCTGATTGAACTATTAGTTGCCATCACCATTCTCGGTGTAATTGCCGTGCTTGGCTGGCGTGGTCTGGATAGCATTATCCGCTCAAGAGTTGCCTTGACTGCGGAAATGGAACAGACGCGCGGCATCCAGCTTGCCTTTGCCCAGATTGAGAATGATTGCGCGCATCTGGCGGATACAACCATGCTGGCCGGGCGTGAGTCGCTGCAGGCGGTTGGTAGTCAGGTGTTATTGATCCGTACCGTTTTTGATGAAAACCAGCCAACCCGTTTGCAGGTGGTGACATATCGTGTCAATGATGGTGTTCTGACGCGCTATCAGTCCGTTGCGACACGCGACTTATCTGTGCTTGATAGTGACTGGCAAACCGCCGCCAGTAATCCAATTATCGCAGGAGCAATTACCTTGCAAACCGGCGTCAGTGGTCTGTCTTTGCGCACCTGGACCAATGGTGAATCCGGCTGGCGCATTGGCGGGACGGAGAGTCCTACCACTGGTATTGCGGCACAGATCAGGCTCGCCAAAAGAACAGGTCTGGAGATGTCGCTGCAATTGCAAGGACGTGCTCAGGCAATGACCAAAGTGTTTTTGTTAGGGGCGGTCTGATGATGAGAGTTATCAGGCGCAAGACGCAAGGGGGCGTGGCGGTCATTACGGCACTGCTGCTGACGACGCTGGCGATCACCATCGTTGCCAGTCTGTTCTGGCAGCAGCAGGTGCAGGTGCGGTCCATTGAAAATCAACGTATGCAATTGCAAAAGCAGTGGATTTTACGTGGCGCTATCGACTGGGCCAGACTGATTTTGCGGGAAGATGCCAGACTGACCCGTAATGTAGATCATCTCGGCGAGCCGTGGGCAGTTCGTCTGGCAGATACCCAACTGGATCAGTATGTTGAGAATGGCAAAGCAGAAGGGGATGAAGCCAATGCTACGTTGTCTGGTCAGATTGTCGATGCGCAATCCCTGTACAACCTGACGAATCTGGCGACAAACGGTGTGCCGGATCCACGCGAAGTTGCCGTATTTTCAAGGTTGCTGAGTAATTTGCGTATGCCTCCGGAGCTGGCAGAATCCACCGCGACCATGATTGCCAAGTCTCAGGCAAAAGTAAAAACGGTGGTAAGCAGCTCGCCTGGCGCAGCCACGGTATCTTCTGGTTCTGTCGCTTCTGCTACTGATGCTGCAGCGTCGCAAAGTGATGCTAATTCTGCAAATTCTGCAACGGAAGTCAGTGCTGATACAGTACAATTTCTGCGCTTCATCCAGACAGATGACTTGCTCGCAGTGAACGGTTTTACACCTGAAATGTTGTTGCGGTTAAAGAATTTTGTCACGGTCTTGCCGCGTAAGACTGAAATCAATGTCAATACTGCATCGCCGGAAGTGTTATCGGCAAGGATTGACGGTGTGAGTATGGGTGATGCTGCAATGATGATTGCCAGCCGTGAGCGTGCGTATTTTTTAAGCCTGACAGATTTTAAACATCGGTTTCAGGATAAAGCAACGACGGTTGCTGATAAGGATTTGTCTGTTGCTACCCATTTTTTTTTGGTGAATGGCAAGGTCAAGATGCAACGATCTGCGCTGGATGTCAGTGCGCTGTTGGAGCGGGCTGAAGATGCATCCACATCGGTATTGTGGATCAGAGAGAATTAAAGAAATCGTTGCCGGCATCAGGTTGCCAGCAGTCGTTTCTGTTTAACTACATATGATATGGCAAGCACACTGTATATTTCTATTCCACCCAGGGCAACCATTCCGGCGAATGCAGATTGGTCGTCTCAGGTATTGCCATTTGCGTTGATGTCAGAGGAAGGGCATGTCCAGCAGCAAGGACAGCGGCGTCTCAGTGAGCTCAGAGAAATCGCCATGAATGCCCGTCAGCTCAGTTTGCTGTTAGCTGCCAGCGACATCAGCTTGCTGACCAGCAAAGTGCCGCCGATGTCTGCGGCAAAATTCAAAACAGCTTTGCCCAATTTATTTGAAGAGCAAATTGCCTGTGATCCGGCGGATGTCGTGATGGTGGCAACAGCCGTGGTGAACGGCGAGGCGACTGTTGCTGTAGCCGATCGGGTATGGCTGGAGGCGCTGGCAAAGCAGGTGAAGGATTTTCCGGTCAAAAAAATTGCGGCATTTCCCGCGCAATTAGGCTTGGTAATCCCTGTGTCTGATTCTGGTGTTAAAGAATCAGAAAACGCTGAAGAGTCCTTCGTTGTGGCATTGGCAGAACAGTACCATGCCACACAGGAGCTGGTATTACGCACGGGAGCTTATGCTGGTCTCGGGTTGGTACTGGATCAGCTAGATCAGTCTGACAAGAGTCAGTTCCTGCAAATGCTGGCGGTACTGACCGATGGTCGCAATGTAGAGTTGCATGTTCCCGGCAATGGTCAAGAGGATTGGCAGCGCGCACTGGACCAGCAAAAATTGAGTGAACGCATTCGCCTGCTGCCTGTCAGTTGGCAGAATCGTGTTGCTGGACTGGGGCACTCGGGACTGAATAAGGCAGCATTGGATTTGATGGAAGGGCTGGGGTCTGTTCATAAAGCCAGTTTTGAGTGGGGACCGTGGCGCTGGCCTTTACGTCTGGTAGTCATGCTGGTGTTGGTGAATGTGCTGGGATTGAATATTCAGTGGTTCAGCTTGAAGCGAGAAGCTAAAAATCTGAATGATTCCCTGACGCAGATATACCGTAGTACTTATCCGGGCGAAACCATTATTCTCGACCCTCTGGCGCAAATGCAGCAAAAAGTAGCATTGTCGCAACGCATGGCCGGTCAGTTGGCGCCGAACGATTTTATTATGCTGACTTCGCGTTTTGCGCAGGTCTGGGATGGAGTCATGGCAGGTAAAGCCGGGACCGTGATGTCCATCGATTATAAAGAAAGAAGTTTGTACGTGAAGCCCAGATCGTCATCTGATATTCCTTTAGAACAATTACGCGCAGCACTGAGTGCGCAGTCGCTGATGATGTCATCATCGGCGGATGGTGTGTTACAGATACAGGTGAGTAGCAATGGAGGTAAACGCTGATGCAACTACTTCTCGCACAGTGGATGCTGTTTTGGCAGCAACGAGAGCCGCGTGAACGTAAAACCTTGATCGCAGGTGGTCTGGCGCTGGCATTGATGCTGATATATCTGTTGCTGCTCAATCCAGCTTTATCTGGACGAGCGCAGTTGCAAGAAAAAATACCGCAGCTACGGCAGCAACTCGCACAAATGAACCTATTGAGCAGCCAGCAGGCGGCACTGGCAGCAGGCTTGGCTGAACAGGTTCCGGCAATCAGTAAAGAACAGCTGGAGCTTGCCTTAGCTCGTCGAGGTGTGAAGGCACAGTCACTTGCGGTTACCGATGGCACTGTGCGTTTGCAGATATCGACCGTTGCTTATCAGTCCCTGATGGAGTTGCTGACAGAATGGCAAAAAGCATCCCGCCTGACAGTGGAAGAAGCACGTCTTGCAGCATTGCCTGAAGTGGGGATGGTCAGCGCCAGCCTGACGTTAAAACAGCAGAAAAATGGACAATGATGCCGAAGTTTTTGTCTAGTAAACTGAGTTGGGGAATACTCGCATTGGCCAGTGTCATGCTGACCATTCTTGTATTTTTACCGGCCAGCTGGCTTGCCTTTGCGCTGGAAAAGCAGAGTCGGGGACGTCTCAGTCTTGGTGACGTACAAGGAAGTTTCTGGAATGGCTCTGCTTTTGTGGGTGTTGCCGCCGATATGAATGGGCCCCTTACCCCTTTGTTTGCAGGCCGTTTTTCGTGGAAGATTTCCCCTTTGCTGTTGCTTGGACAACTGGACGTGAAGCTGGATAATCCGGCATCGTTGACGCCCGCAGTGAATATCACTGGCAATTTATCGCAGTGGAATGTCAGTCCTGCCAGGCTGAGTTTGCCTCCTGAGCGTCTTGAGGGATTGGGCGCACCGTTGAATACGATAGGGCCGACGGGCGAATGCCGCTTGTCCTGGAACAATCTGCAAATGACGCGTGAACAAAGCAAGGTGAATGTACAGGGTCAGGTTTTCTTTGATCTGACAGAAATGGCATCGAGGTTATCCCCCATTAAGCCTTTAGGCAGTTATCAGATGATTTTCCATCTGCACGGAAGCGATGCAGACATGCAATTGAATACCTTACAAGGACCGATGATGCTGGGCGGAACAGGGCAAATACATCAGGGACGGTTTCAATTTTCCGGAACGGCCCGAGCGCAGCAGGGGCAGGAAGATAAACTGGCTAATTTATTGAATTTACTGGGACAACGCCGCAAAGAAAGTAGCAAGGGCGGTGATAAAGACGTAATCGCGTTAGAGTTCAAATGAAAACATATCCATCAAAATACAAGGCAGCTATGATCAGCACTTCTTTACGCAAGCCGATGCAGCATTTGTCAGCCATGACGGGTGCGGCACTCGTGACAGCAGGCTGCCTGCTGGCACCGGTCAGTATTGCGCAGACACCGGCACAAAACACAGCAGAACTGAATTTTGTCGGTGCGGACATAGAATCTGTCGTCAAGGCGATTGGTCATTATACGGGCACGACTTTTATCATTGATCCCCGCGTCAAAGGTCAGATTAATCTGGTGTCTGAAAAGCCCTTGACCAAAGATCAGGCATTTAAATTACTGACTTCGTCCTTGCGCCTGCAAGGGTATGCGGTGGTGACTGCTGACGGGTACGCAAAAGTGGTGCCTGAGGCTGACGCTAAATTACAGCCGGGGCCAACGCAATCGGTCACGCAAGACAAAACGCTGGCAACCAAAGGTGATCAGATTGTGACGCAGGTCTACAAGCTGAACTACGAATCACCTGCCAATGTCGTCACGATATTGCGTCCGTTGATCTCACCGAATAATACGATTAATGGTAATCCGGGTAACAGTACGGTCGTGATTACCGATTATGCAGACAACATTAAACGTCTGAACAAAATCATTGCTGCGCTCGATGTACCCGCATCGATGGACATGGATGTTATTCCGGTCAAATATGCTATCGCTGCGGATGTGGCCGCGATGGTGACTAAGCTGACGGACAGTGGCGGCGGAGCCAATGATCCCAGTCGTGCAGTATTGATGTCTGATCCGCGCACCAATTCCCTTTTGCTCAGAGCACCATCCGTCGCTCGTGCCAACCTCATGAAATCGCTGATCGCCAAACTGGATCAGCCAACTTCTGCCAAAGGCAATGTGCATGTGGTGTATCTGAAAAATGCAGAAGCAGTGAAGTTGGCAGCGACCTTGCGTTCCATCATTACCGGTGAAACATCGGCAGCGACACCAAGTACGGGATTATCAAACATCGGCAATAGCGCCAATGGGACGAATAATCCCGTGACCTCCAATGCCAGTAATAATACTGCGACTCAAAATGCCAGCTCTTCCAGTCTGAGCAGTTCAAATGCAGGTGGTGGCGCAGCAGGATTTATACAAGCGGATGCGGCTACGAATACTCTGATTATTACCGCCAGTGAAACCGTGTACCGCAATTTGCGGGCGGTGATTGATCAGTTGGATGCACGTCGTGCACAAGTATACGTTGAAGCGCTGATCGTCGAGGTTACTGCGGATAAGGCAAACGAATTTGGTATTCAGTGGATGGGCTTATCTGGCAATCAGAACAGTAATTATCGCGTAGGTGGTGGTACTTCATTTTCTACCGCCGGAAATAATCTGCTGAGTCTTGCTGCAGGTAATGCCACAACGACAGGCGCTGTGTTGCCTGGCAATGGTTTGTCGATCGGTATTTTCCGCCAGATTAATGGGCAACTGGGGTTAGGGGCGCTCGCACATGTCCTGGAAACAGGTGGCAATGCCAACATTTTGTCTATGCCAAATCTGGTCACGCTTGATAATGAAGAAGCAAAAATTATTGTCGGTAAAAATGTGCCTTTCATTACCGGGCAATTTACTTCTACCGGTACCAGCAGCACCGCCAGCGTTAATCCTTTCCAGACGATAGAGCGTAAGGACGTGGGTTTGAAGCTCACAGTCAAACCACAGATTTCTGAAGGTGGCACAGTCAAGTTAGCGATTTATCAGGAAAGTTCGAGTGTTGATGACGCGACGAATGTTTCCGGCATTATTACTAAACAGCGCTCCATTTCTACCAACGTACTGGTGGATGACGGGCAAATCATTGCACTTGGTGGTTTGATGGAGGACAGTACATCGGATGGCGTTGAAAAAGTCACGGGTCTTGGCGATTTACCTGTGATTGGTAACTTGTTTAAATATCAGAACAGCAAACGCGGCAAGACGAATCTGATGGTGTTCCTGCGTCCGACGGTGATTCGCAATCCTGATCAGAGTAATACCTTATCGGTCGACCGTTATGATTACATGCGTACCCAGATTGTGCCTGGCAAGGACGCTGGAGCCCAGAGTCTGCTGCCTACCATGGAAAAAGGCAAATTGATGACGACGCCATTGACCATTCCGTCAGAAAAAGAAAAAACAGCGGAAAGACAGAATCCAGCTGGAAAAGAAGGCAAATAAAACATGCTTGAAAACCGTTTACTGCCTTACGGCTTTGCCCGTGATTTTCTGGTACTGGCAAGCCGTGATACAAGCAAAGAGCATGCTGGCGTTGAACTGAGTATCTCTGCGAAGACGACACCGGCGGCGATTGCCGAAGTAGGTCGTCGTTTTGGTAAAGTCAGTTTGAAATTGATGAAGCCAGATGACCTGGATCAGGCTATTGCACGCGCCTATGCTGGTTCCGGTGGTGATGCGGCAGATGTCGTCGGCGAGGTTGAATCGGATCTCGATCTGGCAAAACTGATGCTGGACATGCCGGCCGTCGAGGATTTGCTGGAGTCTGCTGATGATGCTCCGGTCATTCGCATGATTAATGCCTTGCTGACGCAGGCATTGCGCGACGGTGCTTCGGATATCCATATCGAACCGTTTGAGCAGATTTCTGTTGTGCGTTTTCGTGTCGACGGTTCCTTGCGGGATGTGGTCAGGCCTAAAAAAGCGATTCACGCATCCTTGATTTCGCGTATCAAAATCATGGCACAACTCGACATCGCTGAAAAACGTCTACCGCAGGATGGTCGTATTACTTTACGTATCGGTGGCAAGCCTGTTGATGTGCGTGTATCGACCTTGCCAACAGGGCATGGTGAGCGCGCCGTATTGCGCTTGCTGGATAAGGAGGCTGGCAGACTGGATTTGGCGAAGTTGGGGATGAGCGATGATGTGCTGGAGCAGTTTGATCAGTTGATTTCTCAACCGCACGGCATTGTGCTGGTAACTGGGCCGACAGGTTCAGGTAAAACCACGACGTTGTATGCCGCACTATCAAGAGTGAACGCAGGAACAACCAATATTCTGACAGTCGAAGATCCGATTGAGTATGAACTCGCAGGTGTGGGGCAGACTCAGGTGAATCCACGGATTGATATGACGTTTGCCAAAGCACTGCGTGCTATTTTGCGGCAGGACCCTGATGTCATTATGATTGGTGAAATCCGTGATCTCGAAACGGCACAGATCGCGGTGCAAGCATCGCTGACCGGACATCTGGTGCTCGCAACCTTGCATACCAATGATTCTGCCGCAGCAGTCACCCGTTTGCTGGACATGGGTATCGAGCCATTTCTGCTGTCTTCCTCGTTGCTTGGTGTCGTGGCACAGCGGCTGGTACGTAAATTGTGCACACATTGTCGACGCGAAGAGCGTGGACGCTGGCATGCGGTAGGGTGTGAGCATTGTGGTCATACTGGCTATCAGGGGAGGGTTGGTGTATATGAGCTCTTGCTGACCACGGAAGAAATCCGCGCGCAAATTCATCATCAGGCAGCCGAGGCAGAGATTCGCCATGCGGCTCAACATAACGGAATGAGAACGATGCGTGAAGATGGTGAACGCTGGCTTGCTTCGGGCGTGACGACGGCTGAAGAACTCCTGCGTGTGACGAAGGAATAAGCATCGTGCCAGCATTTCGATATGAAGCCATTGACACCTCAGGTCTTGCCACCAGAGGCGTATTGAGTGCCGATAGTGCCAGAGCTGCGCGTAGCGAGCTGCGTGCGCAGGGATTGGTGCCAGTCAGCGTTGATGTGATCAGTACGCAAATGGACGCGGCTGGTAAGAAAAAATCTCGCGGCTTGTTTGGGGATAAGTTGTCGACGGTTGAGCTGGCTCTGTTTACCAGACAGCTGGCCAGTTTGCTGGAGGCGGGTTTGCCGCTGGAGCAATCCCTGTCCGCATTGCTGGAGCAGTCTGAGCGTCCGTTTATTCGCGATCTGATTGCTTCCATTCGTTCTGAAGTGACCGCAGGCATTGCCTTGTCGGATGCGCTGAAACAGCATCCGAATGACTTCGCCGATATTTACTGCGCCTTGGTTGCTTCTGGCGAGCAAATTGGACATTTGTCACGTGTATTGTCACGCCTTGCAGACTATATTGAACGGCGCAATGCTTTGGTTCAAAAAGTGAAACTGGCATTTACCTATCCCGCTATTGTCACCGTAGTGGCATTTGCCATCGTCATATTTTTACTGACGTATGTGGTTCCGCAAATTGTCTCCGTGTTTGCCAATACAAAACAAAAATTGCCATTATTGACAGTGATGATGCTGGCGATTTCCGACTTTGTGCGCAATTACGGCATCTTGCTTGCACTTGTTTTGCTCAGTGTTTTTTTTGTATGGCGTTCAGCGCTGAAGAATCCCCAGATTAAAATGCGTTGGCATACCTGGTTGTTAACGGCACCGCTGTATGGCAAATTCGAGCGCAGCCTGAATACCGCCAGATTCGCCAGCACATTAGCGATTACCACAGGTTCCGGTGTTCCTATTTTGCGTGCCTTACAGACAAGTCGGGAGACATTGTCGAATGTAGCGATGCGGGCGCAAGTAGAAGATGCAACGGCCAGTGTACGTGAAGGTGTCGCGCTGGCAAGAGCATTATCGGCACATAAGCACTTTCCACCGATGTTGATTCACATGATACGTGCCGGTGAAGTGACCGGTGAATTACCCGCCATGCTGGAGAGAGCATCGAATGCGCAGGAGCAGGATCTTGAGCGTAGGGCACTGACGATCGCAGGTTTGCTTGAACCAGCCTTGATTCTGGCCATGGGTGTAGTGGTGTTGCTGATTGTATTGGCAGTATTGATGCCAATTATTGAAATTAATCAGCTGGTACGTTGATAAGGAATGAAATGAAGCGTTTGCCTATATTGTTGAGTGTATTGACGTTTATTTTGTTATGCATGTCCCTGAGTTTTTGGGGACTGCATTTGTTTAAGCCGGCGGCAAGGGCTGTTTCCATGCCTGCAATTCAGCAGCCAGAGCCATCGGCCGGAGGCTGGGGAGCTTTGTTTGGCAATGCACAGGCAGTACAAGTTGCCAGTAATTACCAGTTGCAAGGTGTAGTGCTCGCCAAACGATCCGACGAGAGTCTGGCAATCATCAGTACCAATGGGAAACCGGCAAATGCCATTGCGATCAATCGGTCGATTGCCAGTGGAGTTGTTTTAAAAGAAGTGCATGAGCAGTATGTGCTTATTTCCGAAGCGGGAGTCATACGGCGTGTTGAGCTTCCGGCAGTTGTCGCGGGTAATATGATCAAAGTCAATGCCCCGGGCGATGGCCGGATAGCGCCACAGATTGCACCTGTCGCATTTCCTGCGCATCAGGCAGCACCTGTTCCTTCTGGTTCACCAGTTCCACCAGCGCCGCCAATGGTGACGCCGGGTTTGCCTGCCGCTTCATTGCCGGCAACGATCACAGGAACACCTTCATGAGTTTGCCGACAGAGATTGAAAACGCGGTGCAGCGTGCACATCCATCATGGCATGCTGCATTAAATGCCGCGATCAGGGCGGTACAGCAGGCGGATGCTCATTATCTGAATTCTTTGGTCAAAACCGAGTTTTTACCAACGCAGGATCGTTTATTTGCCGCCTTCTCGTTGCCTATGGATGATGTACGTTTTGTGCTGGTTGGCGAAGGTCCTTATCCACGTGAGGAAAGTGCAACGGGTTATTGTTTTATGGATGGTGCCGTGCAGAGCTTATGGTCGGACGAATCCGGTGGAGGTTTGTCGAAAAAAGTGAATCGGGCAACTTCCTTGCGCAATTTCATGAAAATGTTGTTGGTAGCATCAAGAGATCTGAGTATAGAAGACACCGGTGTGGCGGCATTGTCAGGTGTGGCAGAAAAAGTACGCCAATCGGACTTGGATTACATTACCAGTTTGTCGGAGTTGCAGTCCAATATGCTGGCAAAAGGTTTTTTACTGCTGAATGCATCTCCCGTTTTTCGTCAAGAGGTGGCTCCCATCAAAGATGCACGGGCGTGGCAGCCATTCTTGCAAGTCATTTTTGCCGAGTTGCAGGAGTACCAACAGCGACGACAACAAAGCATGGCGCTGCTGGTGTTGTGGGGGAAAATCGCAGAACAACTGAAGCAGATTCCCGCAACTGGATTGTTTCCTCATATAGCAGCAGAGCACCCGTATAATTTGTCTTTTATTGCGAATCAGCACATGCAGGATTTTTTCAGACCGATGGAGTTACTGAAAAAATTTCCACAAAGAAAATTTTTGTAAGAATTCCATATATTCTGTGGCTGTAAGCCTTACTTTGTAGAATAATCAAAGATTGCCTGGTGCTGCTGCGTACAGGTCGGAATACCTATGTCATTGTTATGCTAAAAAAAATTGAAATTGACCAGCTCAGAGTTGGTATGTACATACAAGAGTTGTGCAGTTCGTGGATGGACTCTCCCTTCTGGCAAAAATCTTTTATGTTGTCTGAAATGGATGTTTTACAGAAGATCAAAGAAGCAAAAATCCGCGAGGTCTGGATTGATACATCTAAAGGACTGGATGTATTGATAAAAGAAAATGTGCCCGCCGCAGCTCCTGAACCGGTTCCTGTCGTTGAACCGCCAAAGCCTGCAGTACGTGAAATTGCCGCCGTTTCTATGGATGAAGAATTGGGACGTGCTTCGCGGATAGTGAATAAATCCAAAGAAGCAGTGTTCAGTATGTTCAACGAAGCACGCATGGGACGTGCTGTTGATGTTGGTAATGCCCAGGAAATGGTGGAAGAAATTGCTGACTCTGTGATGCGAAATCCAGGGGCATTAATTGGCTTGGCGCGACTGAAAACCAAAGATGATTACACTTATATGCATTCTGTTGCTGTTTGTGCATTGATGGTGGCGTTGTCTAAGCAACTCGGACTCAATGATGAGCAGACCAGAGAAGCTGGTTTGGCCGGTTTGTTGCACGATATTGGCAAAATGATGGTGTCCGACGAAATTTTGAATAAGCCAGGCAAATTGACCGACGATGAGTTTGTTTCTGTCAAGGCGCATCCTGCTGCAGGTTACAAGATGTTGCTCGAATCTAAAGATGTCAGCAAAGTGGCACTGGATGTCTGCTTGCATCATCATGAGAAAATGGACGGTTCAGGCTATCCCAATCGCCTCAAGGGTGAGCAGATCAGTTTGTACGCACGCATGGGAGCGGTATGCGATGTCTATGACGCAATTACTTCTAATCGTCCTTATAAGCAAGGCTGGTGTCCTGCCGAGTCGCTGCGCAAAATGGCGGAATGGAGTAACGGACATTTTGACGAAAAAGTATTTCAGGCATTTGTCAAAAGTATTGGTATTTATCCCGTTGGCACATTAGTTCGTCTGGAGTCTGGAAAGCTTGGTGTTGTGGTTGAGCAGCAGGTTGGGAAATCATTATTGCTACCGAAGGTCAGGGTATTCTTCTCTATCAAATCAATGGTGTACATCGTACCTGATCTGATTGATTTGGCTGCACCAGGCATCAGAGACAAGATTGTCACGCGTGAAGATGCGGCGAAATGGGGATTAAAGGATATTAATCGTTATTGGCTGGGAGAAGCAGCGCCCGCGAGTTAAATGGCGTTGCGCCACTCATGTTGCTGAGTATGTATAAAAAAGCTCTGTACGTTACAGAGCTTTTTTATTGGGTGTTATGCCGATCTCATATAGCGAGAGCCAGGTTACTTATTTGCCAGGCTGAATCACGACTTTTCCGGTAACTTTGCGGGCTGCGATGTCGTTCAGGGCTTTTGCCGTATCTTCTAGTGCATATCGTCCTGAAATATGCGGTTTTATTTTACCTTCTGCCAGCCAGCCAATCAGCTCACGCATTGCAGCCAGATTGGCTTTCGGTTCACGTTTTGCAAACTCACCCCAGAAGACTCCCACCAGAGATGCGCCTTTTAATAAAGTCAGATTCAATGGTAATTTAGGTATTTCGCCATTTGCAAAGCCAATCACCAGATAGCGACCGCGCCATGCAATAGAACGGAAAGCGGGTTCTGCGTACACACCACCGACTGGATCGTAAATGACGTCCGGTCCTTTACCGTCGGTTGCTTTTTTGATTGCTTCGCGCAAATCTTCAGTGCTGTAGTTAATCGTCAGATCAGCGCCATGCTGTTTGCAGATATCTAATTTTTCATCAGAGGAAGCAGCGGCAATCACGCGAGCGCCTAGCGCTTTGCCAATCTCAATTGCAGCCAGACCGACTCCACCAGCAGCGCCAAGTACCAGCATGGTCTCTCCAGCCTTCAGTCCCGCACGATCAACAACCGCATGGTGGGATGTACCATAGGTCAATGTAATTGCCGCAGCAGTATCGAAATCCATGCCCGGAGGCATAGGCATGATGGCGTTTGCGGGAACTGCGACTTGCTGGGCAAATGCACCATTGCCGATAAAAGCGATAACTTTGTCGCCTATCTTGACGTTAGAGACGCCTTCTCCGACCGCTGTGACAATACCTGACAGCTCACTGCCGGGTGTGAATGGCAATTCTGGTTTGAATTGATATTTGTTCTGAATGATCAGTACGTCCGGAAAGTTGACGCCGGCTGCTTTTACATCAATGACGACTTGACCCAGTGCAGGCGATAAATCAGGACATTCTTCGACGACTAAGGTGTCTGGCAGACCCCACGCTTTGCAAAGTACAGCTTTCATATTTTGTCTCCTTTTTTATAAATAGTACGACCGTTAGTTTTTGTAATTATGCCGTAAAAAAGTATCTGCGGTAGAAATTTATATTTCAGCATCATGTAGAATGATCGGTATGAAAATCCTGATCAGTAACGACGATGGTTATCTTGCTCCCGGCATAGTTGCTTTAGCCGCTGCATTGGCGCCGATCGCGGAAGTAATAGTGGTGGCGCCCGATAGTAATCGCTCTGGTGCCTCGAATGCCTTAACGCTCGATAGGCCGTTGTCGGTGCAGCGTGCTGAAAACGGATTTTATTTTGTGAATGGCACTCCCTCCGATTGCGTACATATTGCACTGACTGCGATCATGAAGGATAAGCCTGATCTGATTGTATCTGGCATCAATCAGGGGCAAAACATGGGTGACGATACTCTGTATTCTGGTACGGTTGCGGCGGCGACGGAGGGATTTTTGTTTGGCATACCTGCGATAGCGTTCTCTCAGGTCGAAAAAGGATGGGAGTATGTTGATGTCGCAGCGCAAATGGCTCGTGACATGATCGTGAACGGATTTAAAGAATTGCCAGCACCATTTTTGTTGAACGTGAATATTCCCAATTTGCCGTATACGGAACTGAAGGGTTTGCGAAAAACGCGACTCGGAAAGCGCCATGCATCGGAGCCGGTGATACATATGCTTGATCCGCATGGGAGGAATATCTACTGGATAGGTCCTCCCGGAGCGGTAAAAGACGCGAGTGCTGGTACTGATTTTGATGCGGTATCTAAGGGCTATATTTCGGTGACACCGCTACAGATTGACTTGACCAATATATCGCAATTAACGCAGTTAAACCTGGATTTTGCATGAATTCAAAAGAGAAGCGTTTTCCATTAAATTTGTCTTCTGTCGTTGATCAGAAGGATGGTGTAAACAGACAGCATATTCAGCGTACTGTTACACCACAAACCGCGATGAAAAACGTTACTTTTGATACGGTAAATAAGTCTGCATCGCCGGTTAGGGATTCTGGATCTTCTAAGCCTAAAACAGCGTTAATGTTCAACGTGCCAGTGCAGACGCAATCGCCTTTTCAGTCTCCATCATCCACTTATACGCAACCTTTGGTGCCAGATGCTGTACGCAAAGCAATGGTCGCGAGAGTTCGTCAGCAAGGGGTCGCTGATGAGTTGGTATTGGCTGCAATGGAAGCGGTGCAACGTCACTTGTTCCTGGATTCTGGCTTGTCTGGTCAGGCATATGTTGATGCCTCTCTGCCGATTGGGCATCATCAGACGATTTCTCAGCCTTACATTGTCGCAAGAATGGTGGAGATCATGAGGAATGGCTCCAGCATGTCACGCGTCCTGGAGATCGGCACTGGTTGTGGTTATCAGGCGGCAGTGTTGTCTTTGGTGGCGAAAGAGGTCTACTCTATTGAGCGCATCAAGGCCTTGCATGAGTTGGCTAAAAATAATTTGCGTCCAATGCGCATTGCGAATATCCGCTTGCATTATGGTGATGGGATGCTGGGATTGCCTCAGGTCGCACCGTTTGACGGTATCATACTGGCTGCTGCTGGGATGGAGGTGCCTCAGGCGCTACTGCAGCAACTGCGCATTGGCGGAAGACTCGTTGCGCCAGTCGGTGGGCGGCATCAGGTGTTACAACTGGTTGAGCGTATGTCCAATCACGAGTGGAGTAGTGTCGTTATAGAAGACTGCCATTTCGTCCCCTTGCACTCAGGCGTTATCTGATTGCCGGGTGCCTCAGAATTTAATACCAATTTAGTTTAGTAATGAGAATGAAAAAAATACAGCAGCATTTGAATGTCATGTTGATGGGAGTGGTCGTT
The DNA here is from genome assembly GCF_049339385.1 of Undibacterium sp. SXout7W. Lineage (NCBI taxonomy): Bacteria > Pseudomonadati > Pseudomonadota > Betaproteobacteria > Burkholderiales > Oxalobacteraceae > Undibacterium > Undibacterium sp. SXout7W. Next base: position 108,936 of record NZ_JBMPPF010000004.1, read on the forward strand.
GTCGGTATATCGGCTTGTAGCACTACTCCAAATAAAGCGCCGGTGGTGGAGCGTGGCGTCGATCGTACTCAACCTGAATCAAGTCATGTCGCGCCAGCGAAACCAGTGGTGAAAGCGCCAGAAAGCAGTCGTGGCACCTACGTTGTTAAACGTGGTGATACGCTGTACCGGATTGCGCTTGATCATGGGCAGAGCTATAGCGACATCGTTGCGTGGAATAGTTTGAAAAATCCGAATGACATCAAAGTTGATCAGGTATTGCGCGTTGCTCCGCCAGAGTCTGGTTCAGGCGCCGTCGCGCAGACCTCGACGGTGACGCAATCTGCGATCGAGGTAAAGCCTATCGTTGCCAGTGCCCCGGTCAATAAAAATGCTCCAAGAGGGGATAAGCGCTCTTATTCAGAAGCAAATTTGAACGAGCTGCAAAAGCCAGATATGGTCGGAGCAGCAGTTGTTCCTGCTGCTCCGGTTAAAACTGATGTTGTTCCGGTCGCTAAACCTGCAGAAAAGCCCCATGATGCCCCTGTAGAGAGTGATGGAGTTGAGTGGATGTGGCCAGTTGATGGTAGGGTTGTTGCTTCATTTGATGATGCTAAAAATAAAGGTTTGGATATTGGCGGCAAAATGGGGCAGGATATCTTTGCGGCTGGCTCAGGTAAGGTGATGTATGCAGGTAGTGGTATTCGTGGCTATGGTAATCTTGTGATTATCAAGCATACAAGTGCTCTGTTATCTGCTTATGCGCACAACAAAACAATACTTGTCAAAGAGGGTCAGTCGATCACAAAGGGGCAGAAGATTGCGGAAATGGGTAATTCTGATAGTGATGCAGTGAAGTTGCATTTTGAAATCAGATTGCAAGGTAAGCCGGTTGATCCATCAAAATATTTGCCTTCACGTTAAATTGGTTTGCTCGCAGATTGGATGTATCTTTGAAACGATAAGCGCCACTCGTCAGCGTATAACGCATGCCAGTGTTCACATTTTACGTAGTCCCAACAGGCAGAAGCACAGACCATGAGTAACAATTTGAATCGATACGAACTGGATGCCTCTGCTACCGATCGCCGGGCTGACTCTGTATCGGATCTCGCTGATGGCGACGCTGATGCGTTGGTAGATGGTTTGTCGGATGGGGTGCAGGATGATAGGGAAGATGTTGCTACTGATGCAGTTGCTCAGGATGTTGATTCGCCTACCACTGTTATTGCGCCTATTGATGAGCTGAAAACGGTTCTTGCAGCAGAATTATCGACTGACACCACGCAGTTTTATCTGAATCAAATTGGTACCAGGCCTTTGTTTAATCTGGCTGAGGAGTTGCATTACGCGACTCTTGCAAAGCAAGGGAATTTTGATGCCAGACAAAAAATGATTGAGCACAATCTTCGTCTTGTTGTGTCCATCGCCAAGCACTACATCAATAGAGGTGTTGCTTTGCTGGATATGATAGAGGAAGGTAATCTTGGTCTGATGCATGCGATTGATAAATTTGAACCAGAGCGTGGATTTCGCTTTTCTACTTACGCTACGTGGTGGATACGACAGAGCATAGAACGCTCCATCATGAATCAGGCCAGAACGATACGTTTGCCTGTGCATATGGTCAGGGAGTTGAATCAGATTCTTCGTGCTAAATATCATCTGGAATCGCAGCGGCGGGATGGTAGGGATGCTGCCGTTGAAGATATTGCGTTATTGGTTGATCGGCCAGTGGATGAGGTGCAGGATATTCTGGCGTTATCTGAACATGCAACTTCTCTTGATACTCCGCTCGACAATGACCCGCAGTCCAGTCTGATGGATATGCTACCAAGTGATGGTGATGATGCCCCTGATTTGTTGGCTGAGCATCATGAAATGACAGTGCTGGTACGTGATTGGTTATCTAAGTTGCCAGATAAGCAGAGGATCGTGATTGTCCGGCGCTTTGGACTTGATAACGATGATCCTGCGACCCTGGAGATGCTGGCGGATGAAATGGGCATCACCCGCGAGCGTGTCCGTCAGATACAGCAAGAAGCATTAATTAAATTGAAGCGCTCATTCATATCCCGTGGTGTTGGTAAAGACTCCTTGATTTGAGAGTATTTCGTCCTGTTATATTCTGGATGATGGTGGCGCATCGCACTTCTTTTATAATTCCGTTTTTTTCAATCTTTAATCAGGGTAGCTAAACTGTTGCCCTGTCGTTCTTATGAATAAATTAGAAATTCGTTCTTTCGATATGGATGCGCGCGGTATCGGGCATCTTGCAAATGAAGATGGTACGCAGGGTAAGGTTGTTTTTGTTGAGGGTGCATTGCCTGGTGAGTTGGTTGGCTTTAGTACGTACAAGAAAAAAACCAGTTGGGAAGTGGCGACGATGACTGGTGTATATCGTGAGTCATCGCAGCGGGTAAAGCCAAAATGTGAGTTCTTTGGCACTTGTGGAGGCTGTTCTATGCAGCATTTGCAGCCTGAAGCGCAGGTGGCAATGAAGCAGCGCATTCTTGAGGATAACCTTTGGCATATTGGTAAAGTAAAGGCTGACACCATGATGCGGCCGATTTACGGGCCAACTTGGGGTTATCGATATCGTGCCCGTCTGTCTGTGAGGCACGTGATAAAAAAAGGTACGGTGTTGGTGGGATTTCATGAAAAAAAATCCCGCTATGTTGCCAATATGGAGACTTGCCAGATACTGCCGGCGCATGTGTCTGCCATGTTATTGCCTTTGCGTGACTTAATTGCATCTCTGTCTATTATTGAGGCGTTACCCCAAATTGAATTGGCCATTGGTGAAGGAGTGACTGCCATGGTGTTGCGCATCATGCAGCCACTAAGTGCTGATGATGAGGTGAAATTAAAGGCATTTGCAGATCAGTATCAGGTGCAATGGTGGTTGCAGACGAAGGGGCCGGATTCGGCAGAGCCTTATTATCCATCAGTCAGTGACCTGCATTATTTGTTGCCTGAGTTCGACATCAAGATGCCATTTAAGCCGACTGATTTTACTCAGGTGAATCATCATATCAATCGTGTTTTGGTAGCGAGGGCATTGCGGCTATTGGATGTGCAGGCGAATGAGCGTATTGCCGATCTGTTCTGCGGTCTCGGGAATTTCACGTTGCCGATTGCTACCATTGCCAAAGAGGTTGTGGGAATTGAGGGGAGCTCAGCTTTAACTGATCGCGCTCTCGAGAATGCGCGTTGCAATGGTTTGAGTGATAAAACTTCGTTTAGTACGCGCAATCTGTTTGAAATTACTGCAGATGACTTGAAAAAGTTAGGGCGTTTTGATCGGTTTTTGATTGATCCTCCGCGAGATGGTGCGATGGCGCTGTGTCAGGCGTTGATTGACTTGGGGGATGTTGCTCCAGAGTTCAAGCCAAAAAGATTGGTCTACGTTTCCTGTAGTCCGTCCACGCTTGCACGTGATGCGGGTATGTTGGTGAATCAGGCAGGCTATCGGTTGAGTTATGCGGGTGTGGTGAATATGTTTCCCCATACGTCACATGTGGAGTCAATGGCGGTGTTTGACTTACTTTGATTTTGTCTGGCTGATCTTTATTGTATTTCTTGATAGACATGTCTGGGCATTCCATTTCATGCTAAAATCTAGGGTTAGGCGAATTATTGATTTTTTGTTTAACCCTTTCTTTTTATTGGAGTTTTTAGATGGCTATCGAACGTACATTGTCTATTATTAAGCCTGACGCAGTTGCAAAAAACGTCATTGGTCAAATCGTCAGTCGTTTTGAAACAGCAGGCTTGAAAGTTGTTGCTGCTCGTTTGACACAATTGTCCCGCGCTGAAGCAGAAGGTTTTTATGCGGTTCACGCAGCACGTCCTTTCTTTAAGGATCTGGTTGATTTCATGATCTCTGGCCCAGTATTTGTACAAGTTCTGGAAGGCGAAGGCGCGATTTTGAAAAATCGTGATCTGATGGGTGCGACAGATCCTAAAAAAGCAGAAAAAGGCACGATTCGCGCTGATTTCGCAGAATCTATCGATGCAAACGCAGTTCACGGTTCCGATGCGGCTGAAACTGCAGCTGTTGAAATTGCTTACTTCTTCCCTGCATTGAATGTTTACTCTCGTTAATTAACGCAGAGTTTCATTGTAAAGTAATCAAAGTAATACATTATCGCTCCATGTTGCCGTGTGGTTGCATGGAGTGCGAGAGAGAAGTAAATGACGGTACTCACTAATTTATTGGATTTGGATCCAGCGCAGCTTGTTGCATATTGTGGCGAGTTGGGTGAGAAGCCGTTTCGTGCTAAGCAGTTGCAGCGGTGGATACATCAGTTTGGCGCAAGCTCATTCGAGGATATGAGTGATCTTGCAAAATCTTTGCGTGAAAAACTATCTACTCGTGCGGTGATTGTGGCTCCGGCAGTGATTAGTGATCACACGTCGTCAGATGGTACGCGGAAGTGGTTGGTTGATGTCGGGCAAGGAAATGCTGTTGAGACGGTATTTATTCCTGAAGAAAATCGCGGCACTTTGTGCATATCGACGCAGGCAGGTTGTGCCGTCAATTGTAGATTTTGCTCGACTGGGAAGCAGGGCTTTAATCGCAATTTGAGCGTGAGTGAGATTGTTGGTCAGTTGTGGATGGCTGAGTTTGAGCTTCGTAAAACAAAAGGCATTGTGCCTGGTCCTAAAGGCGAGCGTCAAATTACGAATGTTGTGATGATGGGGATGGGTGAGCCGTTACTGAATTTTGAACCAACGGTGACCGCGCTTAGATTGATGCTTGATGATAATGCTTACGGCTTATCACGTCGTCGCGTGACGGTATCAACAAGTGGTGTCGTTCCCATGATTGATAAGCTGTCGCAGGAGTGTCCTGTGGCTTTGGCGGTGTCTTTGCATGCGTCAAATGATGTGTTGCGGGATGGTCTGATCCCTCTGAATAAGAAATACCCTTTGGTTGAATTAAAGGCCGCTTGCAAGCGTTATCTTGAATTTGCGCCGCGTGATTTTATTACTTTTGAATATTGCATGCTTGATGGGGTGAATGACACCGATGCGCATGCGAGAGAGTTGATACAGTTGGTTAAGGATGTTCCTTGTAAGTTTAATTTGATTCCATTTAACCCTTTCCCTGAGTCCGGCTTGAAACGCTCCGCTAATCCGCGCATCAAGGCATTTGCTCAAATATTGTTAGATGCAGGTATAGTGACGACAACCCGAAAAACTCGGGGTGATGATATAGATGCTGCATGCGGTCAGCTTGCAGGTGAGGTTCAGGATCGTACCCGTGTGCAAGAGCGGATGCAGAAAATGACGGAGTATCAAAAGAAGTTTGGTGAAAATTTTGGCAAGATCGTGGAGATCAATCAGTGAAAATTTTTGGCGTGCACTTGCGGTTTGGAATTGGCGTAATACTACCCCTGATTTTTGTTCTCTCTGCTTGTGCATCCAAACGACTGGAGGGGGAGCGAACTGAGGGTTCTGGTACGACTGAAGTGGTGGAGGTGCAAAAACGTGCATCCATCCGTATGCAGCTTGCTATTGGTTATTATCAACAAGGACAGTATAAGGTTGCGCTTGAGGAAATTCGTCAGGCCATACTGGTATCTCCGGATTTGGTCGATGCTTATGCTGTTCGTGCCCTGATTTTTATGGATATGGGTGAGAAGCAGTTGGCGGAAGATAACTTTTTGCATGCGTTGAAGCTGGCGCCGAATAACTCTGATGTTTCCAATAACTATGGTTGGTTTTTGTGTCAAAACGGACGCGAAAAGCAAGGTTTAAGTTATCTGGAAAAAGTATTGAAGGATCCTGCATATCAGTCGCCCGGTAAGGTGCTGAATAATGCTGGGTTATGCAGTTTGCGCATGAAAGATGTCGCCTCTTCTGAGCGATATTTTATGTTGGGTTTTCGTGCGGATCCGGCGAATCCTGCGGTCAATGCGAATCTGGCTAAGATTATGTATGACCGCGGAGATTATGTGCAGGCTAGGTTTTATATCAACCGTGTTGTTAATAAATTTGAAGTAATGGCAGCGGACGTGTTGTGGCTGGCGATCAAGATAGAAAAGAAAATGGGGGATGAAGCAGCGGTCAATGGGTTAGCTACACAATTGCGCCGTCGTCATCCTAGTTCAAGAGAGTATTCCCTATTTCAGCGAGGGGAATTTAATGAGTGAATCTGGTTTGAGTTCTGTTGATGCGGCTGCGGCTGCGGCTGTTGATGTTGAGGATAGTTCTGATATGTCTTTACTCGCCTCTGCCGCAGGTGCTCAATTGGCGGCAGCGCGTATTCGTTCTGGTTTGAGTATTCAGCAAGTAGCTGATCAATTGAAGCTTTCGCAGCGTCAGGTGGCGGCAATAGAGTCAAGTCAGTTTGATGATTTGCCAGCAATGGTGATAGTGAGAGGATTTGTCCGTTCCTATGCAAAATTGTTGAAGTTGGACGCGGCGCCATTGGTAGGTTTGCTGCCCGTTGAGTCTATTTCATTGAAAAGTACGGATTTGAGGCCAACGCTGGACACGCCCTTCATGGAGTCGCGTACGCCATTTCTGGGAAAGCAAGATGCGTACAGTCGCAAGTACTTGATTGGTGCTGCAATGTTGGCTGTTTTTGCGCTTGTTTTTGTACTGGCACAGAAAGTGGAGCAGTCTGAGTATTTGAAAAATTTATTTGCCCGAGCTACAGTGCAGAAAGCTGCTGATGCGGCGGCTGGGGTGGCGCAGGTCGCGGCTGCGTCGTCCGTGGCGGCGACTGCTTCGCAACCGGATATGAGTGCGTCCACCGTAGTTCAGTCTTTGAGTACGCCTCTTGTTGAAGTGAAGGCGGATAGTCATGAGCCTGCTTCAACTGTTGTCGCTAAATCCCCTATGTCTGATGTGCCAGCATCGACTCCCTTGGTAGCACCAGTGTCTCTTCCTGCGTTGCCGGTGAGTGCTTCTCATGTGGAGAGTGTAGATCAGGTGCGTTTTAAATTCCGTCAGGATTCATGGATACAAGTTAAGCGTGCCAACGGCACTGTGTTGACATCCCATCTGGCCAAGGCTGGAACAGAGGAGGTGTTCGATGCTAAAGAGCCATTGCAAGTGAGAATTGGTAATGCTGCTGGTGTTGATGCATGGTTGCGAGGTTCTCCTGTCGAGATTGCTCCGGCAAAGGATAGTAATGTTGTTAATCTGAGTGTGAAGTAACATGCAATTTTCTAATGAGGCTATTTCATCCGGAGCAATGGCTCGGCGATTGAGTCGTAGTACCACTATCAGTTATGGTTCCAGGAAAATTGTCCTGGGTGGTGGTGCTCCTGTCGTCGTGCAGTCAATGACAAATACAGATACCACCGATGTAATTGGTACTGCTATTCAGATTAAAGATCTTGCGCGAGCAGGTTCAGAGCTGGTTCGTATTACTGTCAATAATGCTGAAGCTGCAGCGGCTGTTCCTTTGATTCGTGAACAACTCGATAAAATGGGTATTGATGTTCCGCTTGTAGGTGATTTTCATTACAACGGGCATACGCTGTTGAATGATTTCCCTGAATGCGCGAAAGCTTTATCCAAGTACCGAATTAACCCCGGTAATGTTGGTCAGGGTGCTAAGCGTGACACGCAATTCGCGCAGATGATAGAAATCGCTTGTCGCTACGATAAGCCGGTTCGTATTGGTGTGAATTGGGGCAGTCTTGATCAGGGATTACTTGCAAGAATAATGGATGAGAATGCTGCTCGTTCAACTCCTTGGAATGCTCAGTCCGTCATGTATGAGGCATTGATCGTTTCAGCTATTGAAAATGCGCAGAAAGCAGAAGAGCTTGGTCTTGGTAAGGATAAGATTATTTTGTCCTGCAAGGTTTCAGGCGTACAGGATTTGATTGCTGTCTATAGAGAATTGGCAACACGTTGTGATTATCCATTGCATCTGGGTTTGACAGAGGCGGGTATGGGGAGTAAAGGTATTGTTGCTTCCACGGCAGCACTATCAGTATTGTTGCAGGAAGGCATTGGGGACACGATACGTATTTCGCTGACTCCAGAACCGGGTGGTGATCGTACAAAAGAAGTGATTGTAGGTCAGGAAATTCTCCAGACCATGGGCTTAAGAAAATTTACGCCAATGGTCATTGCTTGTCCTGGATGCGGAAGAACGACTTCCACAGTATTTCAAGAATTGGCCGATGACATCCAGACTTTTTTGCGTGATCAGATGCCTGCCTGGAAGTTAGATTATCCCGGTGTCGAAAATATGAACGTCGCTGTCATGGGCTGCATAGTGAATGGCCCTGGCGAGTCTAAACACGCGAATATTGGCATTAGTCTGCCTGGTACAGGTGAGTCGCCGGCAGCCCCTGTGTTTGTCGACGGCGTAAAGAAAATGACGCTGCGTGGCGACAATATCGCTGGAGACTTCCAGTCTATAGTGCTTGATTATGTTAAAACTCACTATGGTTCTTCAGCGGAACAAAAAATAATTAAATAAGATTATCGGTATGACGGAAAATAAAAAAATCGAAAAAATAGTGGGTGTTAAAGGGATGAATGATCTTCTCCCATCTGATGCGCCAATCTGGGAGCTATTCGAAAATACAGTTCAGTCTGTATTAAAAAGTTATGGTTTTCAACAAGTCAGGACACCGATTGTCGAGTCTACCTCTTTATTTGCGCGTGGTTTGGGAGAGGTAACAGATATTGTTGAAAAAGAAATGTACTCGTTCGAAGATTCCATGAATGGGGATAAACTGACGCTGCGTCCCGAGGGTACTGCAGGCGTTGTCAGGGCGGCGATTGAGCATAATCTTGTGTATGACGGTCCTAAGCGTCTTTGGTATAGCGGTCCAATGTTTCGCCATGAGCGTCCTCAGCGTGGACGATATCGTCAGTTTCATCAAGTCGGGGCCGAAGCTCTGGGCTTTACGGGACCAGACATTGATGCTGAGTTGATTATGATGTGTCAGAGGCTTTGGGATGATCTCGGCCTCTCTAATATTCGTCTTGAGCTCAATTCCATTGGCGATGCCAATGAAAGAAATTTACATCGTGTTGCGTTAATTGAATATTTAGAGGCGCACAAAGAGCAACTTGATGCAGAGGCCTTGCGTCGTCTGTACTCAAATCCTTTGCGCATATTGGACACTAAAAATCCCGTTATGCAAGACTTGGTTAATGCAGCACCTAAGTTACTTGATTATCTGGGTGAGGAGTCGCGCGCGCATTTTGATGGCGTTCAGAAAATCCTGCGTCACAATAGCATTCCATTTACAGTAAATCCTCGCCTTGTTCGAGGTATGGATTACTACAATCGTACTGTGTTTGAATGGGTAACTGACGAATTAGGGTCGCAAGGCACAGTTTGTGCCGGTGGTCGTTATGATGCGCTGTTTGGTATATTCGGTGGAAAACCCACACCTGCGTGTGGTTTTGCAATGGGTATTGAGCGTCTTCTGGAGCTGATGAAAGCATCCGGTGAATCGGCGCAGACATCGCAGTGCGACGTTTATCTTGTTCATCAGGGTGAGGCGGCACAGATGCAGGCAATGGTCTTGGGTGAGCGATTGCGTGATGCTGGCCTTGATGTTGTATTGCATTGCGCTGGTTCAAATGGGATTGGTAATTTTAAATCTCAGATGAAGAAGGCGGATTCAAGCGGCGCTGCATATGCTGTCATTATTGGTGAAGATGAGGCGGCGAATGCTACGGTGACCGTCAAGGCGATGCGCGCAGAAAATGCAGAAAGCGCTCAATCCGGTAACCAAACTAACGTTCCTTTTGATGTCGCAGTTGATTATCTGGTTGATCAGATCATCGGCGGTGCAGCTGATCATGATGATCAATGCTGTGACGATCCTGCACATATTCACCTCCATCATTAAACATTGAATACAACATGGCATACGATTTAGAAGAGCAGGAACAGCTCGCTACACTAAAAGCAGTCTGGAATCAGTACGGTAATCTGGTTACATGGATATTGATTGCAGCCTTGTCGGCTTATGCTGCGTGGACCGGTTGGAATACGTACCAGTCCAAGCAATCAGCCCAGGCATCGCAGTTATATGAAGAGTTACAAAAATCGTTGCTGTCGAACGACGATACAAAGGTTCAGCGTGCTGCTAATGATCTGAGGGATAAATTTTCACGGACAGCTTACGCTGCGATGTCTGCTCTATCTGCAGCAAAAAGCGCGTTTGATGCGGGTAATTTGAGTGTGGCTAAAAGTCAGTTGCAATGGGTGATTGACTCCTCGGCGACAGAGGAATATAAGTCAATGGCAAAAATCCGTCTTGCAGGTATTGCTATTGATGAAAAAAACTTTGATGTGGCGATGAAGCTGTTGTCTGGTGATTTTTCCAAAGAATTTCAGGCCGAAGTATTGGATAGAAAAGGGGATGTATATATCGCCCAAAATAAGATGGCCGATGCTAAAACTGCTTACCAGGCAGCTATTGAGAAAATGAACGATAAAAGCCCGGCACGCCAATTACTCCAGATAAAGCTGGATGCACTGGGATCGACTGACACTAAAGTAGATGGTAAATAAGGGGTAGTTCATGCGTGCATATTTGAAATTAACTTCGATTGTTGCTGTTTGTGTGCTTGCAGGTTGCTCAAGTCTTTCTTCGCTAAACCCATTTGCTTCTAAGCCTGATGCGAAAACAGCGCCAGCTGCTTTGATTGAATTTAAACAGACCAAGTTGATGAGGCAAAAATGGTCTATTGCAGTGGGCAATGCCGGTAATTATTTGTTTTCTCCTGGTGTAGATGGCAGTGATATATACGCAGCCTCAAATGATGGAACTGTCGCCAAAATTAATGCCAATGGTCAAATTGTATGGAAAATTAATGCTGGCATGCGCTTAACAGCGGGAGTTGGTGTTGCGTCTAATACCGTTGTTGTTGCTGGCGAGAAGGGCGCGCTCTTGGCGTTTGCTGAGGATGGTCGATTGCGCTGGAAGGTGCAGGATTCAACTGAAATATTATCTGCGCCAGTCGTAGGTCAAGGCTTAGTGATTGTTCGTAGTATTGATAATAAAATTACTGCATATGATGCTGAAAGCGGCGCACGTAAATGGTCTGTAGAAAGACCTTTGCCAAGTTTGACTTTGCGGACGATGCCAGGTTTGGCGATTGTGGGACAGCAGGTTGTCGTTGCATTGCCTGGTGGTCGTATGGTTGCTCTTGCTTTGAGTAACGGTGGAATTAAGTGGGAAGCAGTTGTTGGTGAGCCAAAAGGCTCGACTGAACTGGAGCGGGTTGCCGACGTCTCGGGATCGCCTGCAATTGTGGGGCGTGATGTCTGTGCTGCCGCTTACCAAGGAAGAGTAGGGTGTTATGATGTAGTTACTGGCTCTTCTCGTTGGTTTAAAGCCTTATCTAGTGAGGTAGGAGTTAGCGCTGATGAGAGATTTGTTTTTGCTGTTGATGCCAGTGGCATATTGAATGCATATTTGCGTGATGGTGGAGCGAGTGCATGGCGCAACGACAAACTCTCATACAGAAAATTATCATCTCCAACATCCTTTGATCGCGCTGTCGCTGTCGGCGATCTTGCGGGATATGTTCATCTTCTCTCAAGAGAGGATGGTTCTTTTATCGGTCGTGTTAGTACCGATGGTAGTCAAATACTTGCAGCGCCGATTGTGGTTGGCTCAAGTTTGATTGTTCAAACAAAATCAGGATCTGTGGTTGCATTCGCAACTGAGTAATACAAATGAAGCCGGTTATTGCACTTATAGGTCGACCTAATGTCGGCAAATCCACGCTGTTCAATCGGCTTACTCGCTCACGCGATGCTTTGGTTGCAGATTTACCGGGCTTGACCCGTGATCGTCACTATGGAGAGGGGCGGGTAGGTGAACGTCCATTTCTCGTCATAGATACAGGCGGTTTCGAACCAGTTGCTAAAGAAGGTATTCTGCATGAGATGGCAAAACAGACGAAGCAGGCTGTTGCAGAGGCAGATGTCGTTGTCTTTATTGTTGATGGCAGACAGGGGCTGACCCCTCATGATAAAACTATCACTGATTTTTTACGTAAATCAGGGCGTTCAGTAATGTTGGTGGTCAATAAAGCAGAAGGAATGAAATATACTTCTGTTACTGCAGATTTTTATGAGTTAGGTCTTGGTGATCCTTATGTCATATCGGCGGCACACGGTGATGGTGTTTCTGATTTGGTTGAGGAAGCATTGGATATCGCTTTTGCTCAACGTCCACCAGAGCTTGAGGATCCCGAAGAAAAAGTTAAAGGAATTAAAATTGCTATTGTTGGCCGACCAAATGTTGGTAAGTCAACTTTGGTCAATACATTGTTGGGCGAAGAGCGCGTCATTGCGTTTGATATGCCGGGAACAACAAGAGATTCGATTGAAATTCCATTCGAAAGAGATGGTCAACATTATTCTTTGATTGATACTGCGGGAATTCGTCGTCGTGGGAAAGTGTTTGAAGCAATCGAGAAGTTTTCCGTTGTAAAAACTTTGCAGTCTGTGTCAGAGGCAAACGTTGTTTTATTGCTTTTGGATGCCCAGCAAGATATATCGGAGCAAGATGCGCATATTGCCGGTTTTATTCTTGAATCCGGTCGCGCTTTAGTAGTTGGCGTGAATAAATGGGATGGCCTTCAAAGTGTTAGGCGTGATGAAATTAAAATGGATATTGAGCGGAAATTAAATTTTCTGACGTTTGCAAAATTTCATTTTATTTCAGCATTGAAGTCAACTGGCATTGTTCAGTTGATGAAATCTATCGATGCTGCTTATGCAGCAGCTATGGCGAATCTGTCCACGCCAAAATTGACGCGTGCACTCATCGAAGCCGTTGAACATCAGCAGCCAAAACGTAAAGGTTCAATACGGCCTAAATTACGCTATGCTCATCAGGGTGGTCAAAATCCTCCGATTATCGTGATTCACGGGAATGCTCTTGAGGCTGTTGGTGATGTATATAAGCGTTATCTGGAAAAACACTTCAGGGAAACTTTTTCTCTGACGGGAACGCCGCTCAGGATCGAGATGCGCTCTGGCAAAAATCCATTTGATAAGTCGTCCAAGTGACTTTTGTTATCTCGGTTTTAAGTGCTGTTTTAAGCAATAAATAATAAAATAGATTACAGTTGTATTGTAATTACCTATGGACTACTTGAGATTATTCAAGTAGTCCCCAACTCCTGACCACAACAACACAATGGAGCTGTTATGAGCAATAAAGGGCAACTTTTACAAGACCCGTTTTTAAACGCCTTGCGTAAGGAGCATATTCCTGTTTCTATCTACTTGGTAAATGGCATCAAGCTTCAAGGTCATATTGAGTCTTTTGATCAATATGTCGTTTTGCTCCGTAATACTGTCACTCAAATGGTATATAAACATGCCATCTCTACTGTTGTTCCAGCAAGAGCAGTCAGTATCAATACCGAATCCGAAGCTGAGTAATAGTTGTATTTCTTATTATTGAAGGATGTGCTTTGATTTCACGCGCAGCCCTTGTAGGCGTCGATTTTGGTAAAGAAGACTTCGATAGTGGCCTTGAAGAGCTCGATTTGCTCTCTCGGTCTGCAGGTGCAGAGTCTGTCGTTACTATTACTTGTAAGCGCTCAAGTCCAGACGCTGCACTTTTTATTGGCTCAGGTAAGGTGAGTGAAGTGGCTGATGTTGTGCTGGATGAGAAGCTGGATATTGTCATATTTAACCATGCCTTGTCACCTGCTCAACAGAGAAATCTTGAACGCCATTTAAAAGTCAGAGTCATTGATCGTACAAGTTTGATTCTCGACATCTTTGCGCAACGTGCGAAAAGTCATGTAGGGAAAGTGCAGGTAGAGTTGGCTCAGTTGCAGCATCTCGCGACTCGTCTAATTCGGGGGTGGACTCACTTGGAACGTCAAAAAGGAGGTATAGGTTTGCGTGGTCCTGGTGAGACGCAGCTCGAAACAGATCGGCGATTGTTGGGTGAGCGCGTCAAAATGTTAAAGTCGAAGTTAGACAAATTGCATAAACAGCGTGAAACACAAAGACGCTCAAGAGATAGAAATAGCGTATTTTCAGTTTCTTTGGTTGGTTATACCAATGCTGGTAAATCTACTTTATTTAATGCGCTGACGAAAGCTGGTGCCTATGCTGCAGATCAGCTGTTTGCTACGCTTGATACTACTTCCCGTAGGTTGTATTTGGGCAATGCAGGTAATGTTGTGATATCAGATACCGTTGGTTTCATTAAGGATTTGCCGCATCAACTTGTTGATGCCTTTCGTGCAACTCTTGAGGAAACGATTTACGCTGACTTGCTGATTCATGTTGTGGATGCCAATAGTGCGGTAAGAAATGATCAAATTGAACAGGTGAATCTGGTATTAAAAGAGATCGGTGCAGATCATATTCCTCAGTTGCTAGTCTGGAATAAGATAGATCTTGCGGATCTTAAACCCGGGGTCGAGACAGATGAGTATGATAAAATCAACAGAGTTTTTTTGAGCGCAAGAACAGGTGGTGGAGTTGATTTGTTGCGTGATGCTATTGCGAGTTTTGCAATCGCAAATGCAGAACTTTTGACTCAGGAAGCACATGTGTCCGATAAGAATGATGTGCGCTTTATTTGATAATTGCAGTAATTTACTATTCATTGGACAGCGAGAGAATGCTTGCTTCATTTCTAAAAAGAACTGGTCTGATTTTTTCGTTAAACGACCCTAAATGGGGCCGTGGTTCTCAAAATAACGATCAAGGTGGTGCGAAAAAGCCGTCTGAAGGACCACCTGATTTAGATCAGTTATGGAAAGATCTTAATCAAAAACTTGCGCGCTTATTGAATCAAAAAAATAATAACGACGACAATGGTTTGCCGCCTGATTCAACGGGAATCAAGGTCGGGTTTGGTTTGTTTGGCCTTGTTCTTTTATTCGTATGGCTTGTGAGCGGTGTCTTCATTGTGCAAGAAGGTCAGACCGCGGTTATTACTACTTTTGGCAAATATAGTCACCAGACATCTGCTGGTATTAACTGGCGTTGGCCTTATCCAGTTCAGCGACATGAGCTTGTGAATGTCTCACAGGTAAGGACTGTGGAGGTCGGGTACCGGTCCAATGTGAAAAATAAGCAATCGAAAGAATCTCTGATGCTTACTGATGATGAAAATATCGTTGATATTCAGTTTGCTGTTCAATATAAATTAAAGAATGCTGCAGATTGGCTATACAACAATCGCGATCAAGAAGAAATGATACGTCAGGTTGCAGAAACTGCAGTTCGCGAAATTGTTGGCAAGAGTAAGATGGATTTCGTTCTTTATGAAGGACGTGAAAAAGTAGCAATTGATGTTGCTGCAAACATGCAAAAAATCCTTGATACCTACGGCTCTGGTGCACAGATTACAAACATTACCATGCAAGGTGTGCAACCGCCGGAACAAGTTCAGACAGCATTTGATGATGCTGTGAAAGCAGGGCAAGATAAAGAACGTCAGAAGAATGAAGGTCAGGCTTATGCCAATGATGTTATCCCGAAGGCAAAGGGGGAGGCATCAAGAGTCTTGTTAGATGCTGAAGCATATAAATCCAGAGTTGTTGCAAATGCGGATGGTAATGCATCTCGATTTAAGCAGGTTTTGAGTGAGTATCAAAAGGCTCCAGCGATCACGCGAGATCGTATGTATTTGGAAACTATGCAACAAATTTATTCTAGTACCACCAAATTGATGTTGGATACGAAATCCAATGGCAACATGATTTATTTGCCTTTGGATAAACTAATGTCTTCATCTGATGCGTCCTCTCAGGGAAAACCTGTAAATAATACTGTGTCCAATACTGCCGCGACAGCGCAGACTGAGCAAATGCCTACGGTTGAAATGCGTTATGGCAAGGATGGACGTGCGCGTGATGCTAGGGATTCGCGTGATCGGGAGGTGCGCTAATGAATAAACTTATTTCTGCAGTTGCTGTTATTTGTGCTGCTTTGCTTGTTGTGTATTCAACCATTTTTGTTGTTGATCAGCGTTCCTATGCAATTGTATTTGCTTTGGGTGAGGTAAAGACTGTTATTAGTGAACCAGGTCTTCACTTTAAACTTCCGCCACCGTTCCAAAATGTATTGTTTCTTGATAAACGTATTTTGACAATTGATTCTCCTGAGGCTGATAGATTTATTACGGCAGAGAAAAAAAATATTCTTGTTGATTCTTATTTGAAATGGCAGATAAAGGAGCCTAAGCTTTATTACGTTAGCTTTAATGGTGATGAGCGCAGAGCACAAGATAGAATGTCGCAAATTGTGAAAGCGGCTCTCAATGATGAAATTACAAAACGCACTGTCCGAGAAGTAATTTCTGGAGAGCGCGGCAATGTAATGGAAGCCATTAAAAGAAAAGTGACAGATGAAGCCAATCAGATTGGCGTCAAAATAGTGGACGTTCGTCTTAAGCGTGTTGATTATGTTGAGCAGATTAATGCGTCTGTTTATGATCGTATGAAAGCAGAGCGCACTCGGGTTGCAAATGAGTTGCGATCAACAGGTGCCGCGGATTCGGAAAAAATCCGTGCTGATGCCGATAAACAAAGGACAGTTATTCTTGCTGAAGCGTATCGTGAATCAGAAAAAATGCGTGGAGCAGGAGATGCGGAGGCTTCCCAGATCTATGCGCAGGCGTTTGGGCAGAATGCGGAGTTTTATCGTTTTTACAGAAGCTTAGAAGCTTATCGGGCAAGTTTTAAAAATAAAAATGATGTTTTAGTCATGGATCCTAATTCTGATTTTTTCAAGTATTTTAAAGCTTCTGGAGCTGCCTCTGGAGTAGGTGCTAACGTAAAATCAAAGTAATCGGTTTCTAGTATATTTACTCATGGCGACCTAGGCTTTTTTGTCTGGGTCGTTGTTTGTTGACTGCTTCAATTTTCCCTCTTTTTATTGTTTTTGATTGTTTCCCATGCCGAATTGGCTTTTACCTGAAAATATTGCAGACGTGTTGCCTTCTGAGGCGCGTAAGATAGAAGAGCTACGACGTTTATTTCTGGATTATTTCAGATTGTATGGTTATGAATTGGTCATGCCCCCTTTGCTTGAGTATATCGAGTCGTTATTGACTGGAGCAGGGCAGGATATGGATCTGCAGACGTTTAAGCTGGTCGATCAAATTTCTGGTAGGACAATGGGGTTGCGTGCTGATATGACAACTCAAGTTGCTCGTATTGATGCGCATCTTCTGAATCGCCATTCCATAACACGATTGTGTTATGCAGGTAGTGTATTGCATACAAAACCGTCTGGTTTGCATGCGACGCGCGAGCCAATTCAGATTGGTGCTGAAATATATGGTCATGCTGGTTTAGAAGCTGATGCGGAAATTCAGGAGTTGGTGCTTGGTTGTCTGACCTTGGCAAATTTTGGTGAGGTAAGGTTAGATTTGTGTCACGTTGGCGTTTTTCGTGCGTTGCTGGCACGTGACCCCTTGGCAAAAGCGCATCAGGATACTTTGTTTTCTTTATTAGCATCTAAGGATGTTCCTGGTCTTGATAAGGCCACTGCGAATTTTGACCCAGAGGTTCGGAAAGCTTTATTGGTTTTACCTGGTTTATATGGAGATGCTTCTGTTATTCAGAAGGCGCGTACTTTATTGCCTTCGTTGAACGGTATTTCTGAAGCTTTAAATGAATTGGATTACTTGGTTCAACTTGTTGGAAATGCTAGTGTAACGATCGATTTAGCAGATTTGCACGGCTACAACTATCACAGCGGTGTTATGTTCAGCGTATTTGTTCCGGGCTTGCCAAATGCTGTTGCAAGAGGTGGGCGCTATGATCATGTTGGTGAGGCTTTTGGTCGTGCTCGCCCTGCTACAGGGTTTTCTTTGGATTTACGTGAGTTAGCGAGATTGTTGCCACTTGCCGAGCGTAAAAATGCAATCAGATCTCCTTGGAATCGTGATAATGCACTTAGAGAAAAGATTGTTGAGTTGCGTAAAGCTGGTGAGATTGTCATACAAAGTATGCCAGGGCATGAAAATGAGCAAGACGAATTTGACTGCAATAGGGTAGTTGTATTCGAAGATGGTAATTGGATTCTTCAAAATGTAGGCGTTAAGTGATGGCACATAATAAAATCGTAAAAAATGTTGTCGTAATCGGAACCCAGTGGGGCGATGAGGGCAAAGGGAAAATCGTTGATTGGCTGACTGATCATGCACAAGGTGTTGTGCGTTTTCAAGGTGGACACAATGCTGGGCACACTTTGGTAATTGGGGGGCAGAAAACGGCGTTACAGTTGATTCCTTCGGGCATCATGCGGGCAGGTACTGCATGCTATATTGGTAATGGTGTTGTGTTATCTGTACCTGATTTGTTGCGCGAGATAGATAAGCTTCAGGCGAATGGTGTAGAAGTCATTTCTCGCTTAAAAATCTCAGAGGCTTGCCCACTTATTTTGCCTTATCACACGGCTTTGGATGCTGCTCGTGAAGTTGCGCGTGGCGCTGCAAAAATTGGTACCACAGGTAAGGGTATTGGACCTGCTTATGAAGATAAAGTGGCTCGTCGTGCAATTCGTGTTGCTGATTTGTTAAATGCAGATCGATTTGCTGAAAAATTACGAGAGAATCTCGATTATCACAATTTTGTATTAACCAATTATTTGAAGGCGGCTCCGGTCGATTTCCAAAAAACACTGGATGATGCATTTGCAGACGTTCCTCGTATACGGCCAATGGTTGCTGATGTATCCAGTGCACTCTATGCGGCGCATAAAAACGGCGCGAGTCTCTTGTTTGAAGGCGCTCAGGGTAGTTTGCTTGATGTCGATCATGGCACTTACCCATTTGTAACATCAAGCAATTGTGTCGCTGGTAATGCTGCTGCCGGTGCTGGCGTCGGGCCCAATATGTTGCATTATGTGTTGGGTATAACCAAGGCGTATACAACGCGTGTCGGATCTGGTCCATTCCCGTCTGAATTACCTACCGATCAAGGTGTAGGGAAACATCTTGCTAGTGTGGGGCATGAATTTGGCACAGTGACTGGGCGTGCGCGTCGTTGCGGGTGGTTTGATGCGGCTTTGTTGAAGCGCTCGGTGCAAATCAATGGCGTCTCTGGTATGTGCCTTACTAAACTGGATGTGTTGGATGGACTTGAGTCTTTAAAGCTTTGTACCGGTTATAAAGTTGATGGTAAGTTAGTAGATATTTTTCCTGTCGGTGCTGAAGAAGCGGCGCGTTGTGAGGCTGTCTACGAGGAAATGCCAGGGTGGTCTGAATCGACTGTTGGAGCTAAAAGTTTAGAGACTCTTCCACAAAATGCACGTAATTATATTTTGCGTATTCAAGAATTGGTTGGAGTGCCAGTTGATATGGTTTCAACTGGCCCTGACCGCGAAGAAACGATTGTTTTGCGTCATCCATTTATCTGATATTTAATTGATTTATGAATACACCAGCTTCAACGGATAAAGATTTGTGGGTCTCATGGGATGTTTATCATCGCTCAATTGAGCAACTTGCCTTAAAAGTGTATGAGTCTGGATGGCGCTTTGATCAGGTTCTTTGCTTGGCTCGTGGTGGCTTGAGGCCTGGAGATATTTTTTCAAGAATTTTTGATGTTCCACTTGCCATACTATCAACGAGTTCATATCGTGAAGAGGCTGGAACAGTTCAGGGAGCTTTGGATATCGGGCAGCACATATCCATTACCAAGGGTGCTCTTCAAGGGCGTGTATTGGTAGTCGATGATTTGGTTGACTCTGGTGTGACCTTGGAAAAGGTGTTGTACCATTTGCGTGAAAATTTCAGTTCTGTAACTGAAGTTAAATCGGCTGTTATTTGGTACAAGGCTTGCTCCACGATTGAGCCGGATTTTTATCTGGATTACCTTGCCACTAATCCTTGGATACATCAGCCATTTGAGGAGTATGATGGTATCCGACCTCATCAGCTGAATGCCTGGATGAAAAAGGGCGAGGTCTTTTAATTTTTAATAGGGAGCTTTGCTCCCTTTTTAATTCCTAATCTGAGGTGATTCTTGTGGGTAAGGAATTTCTTTTATTAAAAGAAAAACCCCGTTGATAAATCAACGGGGTTTTAAATTGGTGGTGCCCACGGAGGGACTCGAACCCCCACACCTTGCGGCACATGGACCTGAACCATGCGCGTCTACCAATTCCGCCACGTGGGCAACGGAGAAAACATTATAGCGCAATTCGTTGACTTTATGTTGTAGTTGAATAATTTCTTCGTGAAGTTCACTGAATTTGACGTGGATATAGATGGCTATAATTGGCGTGCTAAAAGAAAAACCCCGTTGATAAATCAACGGGGTTTTAAATTGGTGGTGCCCACGGAGGGACTCGAACCCCCACACCTTGCGGCACATGGACCTGAACCATGCGCGTCTACCAATTCCGCCACGTGGGCAACGGAAGTGCAGGATTATAGATTGTTGTCGGAATATGTCAAGGTTTCGGACTATTTTTATGTAAGAATAATTAGGTAATTAGTGTGCGCTCCGGTAAACTACTGTGATACTCGGTGGTTACTTTTACGTAGTAGTGACGACTCAACATTTAGAAAAGAATTACGACATTTGAATAAGCATCTATACCCAATTCCTAGCCGTGAAGAAATCCTCGGGGTTCTTCGTACGAGCAAGGCAAAGCTGACAGCCGCTTTAATCGCTGAAAAATTAGGTGTAAAACCTGAGGAGCTTGATGGCATGAGTCGTCGATTAAATGCAATGGAAAGAGATGGACAGATTAAGCCTGATAAATCAGGCAGTTATACTTTGTCCAATCAGGAGAATTTTATTGCCGGGAAAGTTAGCGCTCATCGTGATGGGTACGGTTTTCTTATTCCTGATGATGGTAGCGATGATTTGTTTCTGTCTGAGCGGGAAATGCAAAAAGTTTTGCATGGTGATAAGGTTATTGCTCGTATTGTAGGAACCGATAGACGAGGTCGCTTAGAAGGCGGCATTCTGGAAATCACAGAGCGTGCCAATACGCATGTGATTGGTCGTTTACTCAATGAAAATGGAGTATGGGTTGTTGCACCCGAAGATAAACGATTTAGTCAGGATATTTTGCTTGCGGGTTCGCCGGGCAAGGCAAAATCTGGGCAGATAGTTAGTGTGGAACTGACTGAACAACCGACGCGATATGCGCAACCGGTAGGTAAGATCGTTGAGATACTGGGGGATGTTGATGACCCTGGAATGGAAATTGAAATAGCCGTACGTAAATTTGGTGTGCCTCATGTTTTTTCGGATGCTGCACTGAAAGTAGCGGCTAAATTACCTTCTGAAGTCAAAGTGGCTGATCTTGAAAACCGTGTTGATTTACGAGATGTTCCTCTTGTCACTATTGATGGGGAGGATGCTCGCGATTTCGATGATGCAGTTTACTGTGAGCCTGTAAAAATCGGACGTAGCCGAGGATATCGTTTATTGGTTGCGATCGCCGATGTCAGTCACTATGTCGCCCCAAATGATGCGTTGGATAAAGATGCTTTATTGCGCAGCACATCTGTATATTTCCCACGACGAGTCATTCCGATGTTGCCGGAGAAATTGTCGAATGGACTTTGCTCACTTAATCCAGATGTAGATCGTCTGACATTAGTTTGCGACATGGTCGTGACTGATGCTGGAGAAGTGACTGCCTATCAGTTTTATCCTGCGGTGATTCATTCAGCAGCGAGGTTCACCTATACCGAAGTGGCCGCAATACTTGGAAATACAAAAGGCCCCGAAGCCGTAAAGCGCGCTGTTCTGGTTCCTCATCTGCAACATTTATACGAAGTGTTTCAGGCACTTTTACGAGCGCGTCATCAACGTGGTGCGATTGATTTCGAAACGACAGAAACATACATTGTTTGCAATGCTGCTGGAAAAATAGAAAAAATCTTGCCCCGTACGAGAAATGATGCTCATAAACTGATCGAGGAGTGTATGTTGGCAGCGAACGTGTGCGCGGCCAATTTACTCGAAACATATAAGCATTCAGGTACATACCGGATTCATGCTGGTCCGACGAAAGAAAAGCTGACTCAGGTAAGAAATTTTCTGAAACAGATCGGTTTGTATTTGAATGGTGGTGATAAGCCCTCTGCATCTGATTATGCTGAATTGATGGCAAAAATCAAAGGCCGCCCGGATGCACCTTTGTTGCAGACGATGTTGCTGCGTTCGATGCAGCAGGCTGTTTATAGCCCTGATAATATAGGCCATTTTGGTTTGTCATATGATGCCTATGCTCACTTTACTAGTCCAATCAGACGTTATCCTGATTTGTTGACACACAGGGCGATCAAGGCAATTTTACAAGGTAAGACTTATGAACCAAAAGGTATTGACCTCAGCTTATTGAACACTACGATTTCGAACGCTGCAAGAAAGCAGCAAATCGCAGATAAAGCAGCAGGTAAAAAGGCGCCTGAAAAAGACCTTACTGTCTGGGATTCTCTTGGCGTGCATTGCTCAGCTAACGAGCGCCGCGCAGATGAGGCATCCAGAGATGTAGAGGCTTGGCTTAAGTGTTATTTCATTAAAAACAAATTGGGCGAAGAGTTTACGGGCACTATTTCTGGAGTAACGCAATTTGGTATTTTTGTTCAGTTGGACGATATCTTTATCGAAGGTTTGGTGCATATTACTGAGCTGGGCGCCGATTATTTTCAGTTTGATGAGGCAAGACACGAGCTACGTGGTGAACGTACCGGTAAACGCTATCAATTGACTGATAAAGTGAAAGTTCAGGTCAGTAGAGTGGATCTGGATGCGCGTAAAATTGATCTGAGTATTGTTCAAAATTCTGGAGTGAGGAGCGTTGGCGAATCTCCTCGCCCAGGATCTTTGGAAAAGAGCGTGAATCCTGCCGGAAAAGGCATTGCCAAATCTGCAGGAAAATCCGCCAAAAAAACGTCTACTGCTTCAACTGGAGCTGGCAAACTGAAATCAGAGAATGGCCTCTATACAGCTTCTGTAGCGGTTGACACAAGTGCACGTCGTACGTCGGCAGTCAAAAAAACGTCTTCCACAGGTAAGAAGCGCGCTACGAGTGCGGCCAGTAAACCTGGCAAAAAACGTCGTTAAGATTAAATTGAAAAGTGTTATATGAAAAGTAAAATGATTTTTGGATTCCATGCTGTGACTTCACGTATTCGGCACGAAGCTTCTTCCGTGGATGAAATCTATGTGGATTCAGATCGCGTTGATCGTCGTATGCAAGAGTTACTGCATGCGGCAAAAGCAGCAGGGGTCAAAATTATTCAGGCCGATGACCAACGTTTGTCCAACATCGTTGGAACCCGCCGACACCAGGGCGTAGTCGCGAAGGCTGGTGAATTATCTCTGGCGAGAAATCTCGATGAGTTACTCGATGCGATTGATGGGCCGCCATTGTTGCTGGTTCTTGATGGTATTACCGACCCGCATAATCTGGGCGCATGTCTGCGTGTTGCAGATGGTGCTGGCGCTCATGCAGTGATTGCACCCAAGGATCGTGCCGTTGGCTTGAATGCAACTGCGGCGAAGGTGGCGAGTGGTGCTGCTGAAACTGTGCCTTATATTACGGTAACGAATCTGGCGCGCACTTTGCGTGAACTAAAAGAGCGTGATATTTTGCTGGTCGGTACAACTGATGAAGTAGATAAAAATATTTATGATGTTGATTTTCAGTCAGGTTGTGCATTGATAATGGGCTCTGAAGGGGAGGGTATGCGTCGCCTGACCAGAGAAACGTGCGATGTTCTTGTCAGCGTACCCATGTTTGGTTCTGTAGAAAGTCTGAATGTGTCAGTTGCTTCTGGTATTTGCCTGTATGAAGCGCGTCGCCAGCGCCTTCCAAGAATCAATTGATCGTTACTCAAATATCTCTGTGTTTGCTGAGTATCACTCGGCTGATTTGTAGCAAATTGCTATATCAGTGAATAACGGGTACCGCTTTGGCGATTCTTTTTAGACTACTGTTTATCTTTTCAGGAAAATCTGTTGATGCACACGAATTTCCTGAAAGCGTTACTATGTCTCTCCCATTTATTTCAGTCATTTAATCCATGTTTAGTCGTTTACGCGAAGACATAACTAGCATCATTCAAAAAGATCCAGCAGCCAGAAATGCATGGGAAGTTATTACTTGTTATCCGGGATTTCAGGCGATTGTCATGCATCGTTGTGCTCATTGGTTCTGGTTGAGGGGATTTAAATGGCTGGGACGCTTTACATCACATGTGGCAAGAGTCTTGACAGGTATTGAAATACATCCAGGTGCAACCTTGGGTCGCAGGGTGTTTATTGATCACGGATTCGGTGTCGTTATTGGTGAAACTGCTGAGGTGGGTGATGATTGTACTATCTACCAGGGGGTGACTTTGGGAGGGACTTCGCTATCACGCGGTACCAAGCGTCACCCTACACTGGAGCCTGGTGTGATCGTTGGTGCCGGGGCAAAGGTATTAGGCGGATTTACGATAGGTGCTGGTGCAAAAATAGGTTCTAATTCTGTCGTTGTAAAACCTGTACCTGCTGGTGCGACGGCTGTTGGTAATCCTGCCCATGTTGTTAAAAAAGAAGGTGCACAAAGTGAGGCTGGTGCAGCACAATTATTTTCAGCCTATGGCGTTACCCAGAACAGTGACGACCCCATTTCCAAAGTGTTGCATAAACTGATTGATCATGCAGTGTCACAGCAAGAGCAAATTGAAAAATTAACTCAAGCTGTATCTCATGCTGGAATACGTTGTGATAATCCAGATATGAAAGATAAGATCGACCCTAAGCAAATTAATATTCTGGTGGATTAATTTCGAGCTACTTTTATTGAGGTTGATTGCGGGTAATGTCGCCACTTGTGTTGCAGATGAGTTCCAATCATTCAGATGATCTTATTTGGTGTTTGACGAGTTAAATTGTTTAAACCGTTTCTGATCTCTGGGATAAGTTCGCTGGCGGTGATGCCGATGGGGCCTGTGCCCTTTTGCACAATGACATCGGCTGCATGCCCGTGAATCCAGCAGGATATTTGTGCTGCTATTGTCGATGTAGCGCTTTGCTCAAGTAATGTCCCGCAGACGCCCGCAAGCACATCACCGGTACCTCCGGTTGCAAGAGCGGGATTACCGGTAGTATTAATGAATATTGACCCATCGGGGTCAGCGATGATGCTGCCAGAGCCCTTCAGTATGACGGTCGCATGGAGTTTCTCAGCCAGTAATTTGGCATAGCGTAAGCGGTCATTTTGTATCGTCTCTGTACTTACATTCATCAATCTCGCTGCTTCCAAAGGATGAGGCGTTAATATTTTGAAAGCGCTGCTATTTTTTAATAGTATTTGCAAATCAAGATGTAGTGCAATTAAATTTAATGCGTCGGCATCAATGACCATTTTTTTTGCTGTCGACAGAATGTTACGTAGTAATTCGATGGCTTCCGCAGATTGCCCCAGTCCAGGACCTACAACGACACTAGCCGAACAGAAATCCAGTTCATGGGCATTGCGACACATGAGTTCGGGATGCTGGCTGTCGTATTGTGTGGCAGAGTGAAGAAAACCAGCAAATACGCGGCCAGCTCCAGTATATAGTGCAGCTCTTGCAGCCAGTACGACTGCACCGCTCATGCCTTGTGCGCCACCTGCAATGATCACATCTCCATAGCTGCCCTTATGACTGTTGTGTTGTCTGGGTTCAGGCGTCGGAATGGTCTGTTGTGAATTTAAAAAAATGGTAGGGCGTGGATAGTATGAACTTTTGATATCTAAATTATTAACAGATACTTTTCCTGCAACGTCTTTGCCGCATCCGGTATGTAGCCCCGGTTTGTTACCAATAAAAGTGATGGTATGCGTTGCACGTACAATTATTTGATCGCCAGACACTGGCTGACCTGTATCAGCATTTAATCCACTTGGCACATCTAGTGCTAAAACGGGTATATTTGTTTTGGACGAAAACGCATTGATCGTCTGAATAATTTGCAGAATATCGGCATTTGATGCGCGTTGTTGTAATCCAATGCCGAATAAACCATCAATGATCAGTGACCAATCTTGAGTAAGAAGTTCAGGCAAACGATCTTTATCCATAAAGGTGACGCCCGATTTCTTAGCTCTGAATAAACAAGCTTTCGCATCGGCAGAGTAGGAGTCGGTGACGCCGTATTGTATGACTGTCGTTAAAACACCGGATTGGCTTAGCTTAAAAGCTGTTTCAAATGCATCCCCACCATTATTTCCTGGCCCCGCAATGACCAGGACGGGTTCATTTGCATTGCTGATTAATTCCTGGGCGCATAGAGCGGCAGCATAACCTGCTTTTTGCATCAGACCAGGATTGGATTGAGAGCTGAGCGCAGATGATTCTATTGCTCTTATTTGATTGACACTGTAAAGGCATATCTCGGACCAAGGTAATTCGTATGCAGAGTCAGTCATAGCTCATCTCTTGAATAGTAATGGGGTGGGGGAGCCTAGTGATTGTATTGTCTCTATGCCTTGCCGTAGCAAGGTTTCAATGGGAAGTGCGAGATAGGGCATCACCATGCCTACCATTAAAAAACCGACTCCGATTGTGATAGGGAATCCTATACCGAATAAGTTTAACTGTGGAGCCGCCCGAGTTAATATCCCAAGTGCGACGTTAGTAATCAGCAATGCTGCCACGATTGGTAGTGATAGCCTGATGCCCGTACTAAAGATTTGCTCACCCCAGATGACCAGTTTTTGAAAATTGAAACCACTTTGCAAAGAGGTGGAAATAGGAATTGTTTTGAAACTTTCCACCAGCGTTTCTAATAGTGCAAGATGAACATTTAACGTTAAAAACAATAATGTTGCGGTTAATACCATTAATTGCGATATTGCAGAAGAGCGGCCTTGCGTTTGCGGATCAAAGAAACTGGCAAATCCTAATCCCATCGTCAGACCCGAAATTTCGCCTGCTAGTTCTATCCCAGCAAAGACCATCCGCATCACGAAACCCATCGCAAGGCCAATCACCATTTGTTGGGCTAATATCATGATTCCTGGCAGGGAGACTGGATCGGCGTTTGCCATCGGAGGAAGCGTTGGTGCAACAATTAATGCCAGCATCACGCCCAAACCGACTTTAATCTGTACTGGAACAGCGTTGTTGCCAAACGGAGGCGCAATCGCGATCACTCCTAATATTCTTGCCAGTGGCCAAATAAAAGAAGTAATCAGTGCGATGAGTTCATTGCTGGAAAAGGCTGTCATGCAGAAATGGAGTTATCCAGCCATCGTGGCGATACTGGTGAACATTTGTCGCATGTAATCAAGCAGAATAGAAAGCATCCAAGGACCCGCTACAATTAAAGTAACAAAAATGCCAACCAGCTTGGGGATAAAAGACAGCGTTGTTTCATTAATTTGTGTTGCCGCCTGGAAGATACTGACCACCAAACCAATGACCAGTGCAACGAGAAGCAGAGGAGCTGAAACAAGCAATGTTACTTCCATCGCCTGTCTTCCTAGTGTCATTACGCTATCCGGAGACATATTTGTTTGTCCTCAATAAAAACTTTGCGCCAAAGAACCAATCAGTAATTGCCAGCCATCCACCAGTACAAACAGCATGAGTTTGAATGGTAGTGAGACAATCGATGGCGACACCATCATCATACCCATCGACATCAGTACGCTGGCCACTACCATATCAATAATAAGAAAAGGGATAAAAATGGCAAAACTAATCTGGAAAGCTGTTTTGAGTTCACTGGTGATAAATGCTGGAACTAGCACACGCAAGGAAACATCTTCAGGACCTTGTAACTGAGGCGAGTTTGATAACTTAACGTACAAAGCCAGATCGGATTGCCTAGTCTGCTTCATCATAAATTGTTTTAATGGCTCGGCACCTTTATCAAGTGCCACAGACATACTGATCTTATTTTCTGAAAATGGTTGATAGGCATCGGTATAAATTTTGTCCAACACAGGCCCCATGACAAAGAGCGTCAGAAATAGCGATAGACCGACCATTACCTGATTAGGAGGAGCGGATTGAGTACCAAGCGCTTGTCTCAACAATGACAGTACGATAATGATCCTGGTAAAGCTGGTCATCATCAGCAGCACAGCCGGGATGAATGACAGTGCGGTCAGAAAGAGTAACGTCTGTATGCTTAACGCATAATTCTGACCGCCACCAGAGGCAGGTGTTGATGTGATCGCTGGAAGGGCACTATTTGCTTGGGCGTAAGAAATATCCGGTATCAGCCCGATGATAGTCAGGACAGACAGCCAGATGAATAGCCAGTTGAAACGGAGTGTTTTCATGCAGATAACTTACTTCTCTATATTCTCAGCGTGACGTTTTTCTATCGTTCGCTTTAACCAATCTGCAAAGGGCGCACTGCCTTGTGGCTGATGCAGCAACAAATTGTCTTGTTTTGGTAAATGAGCCAGATTGCTGATATTGTGAGCCGTAACGCCCAGAATCAGCCATTGATCTGCAACCTCGACCACCATGATTTTTTCGCGGCTGCCTACACTGATGCCACCGATTACCTTCATCGCAATTTTATTGCTAGTACTGATGGGCCCTAGGCGCTTCATAAACCATGCCGCAAGCACCATAAGGCCAATTACTACAAATAATGCCAATCCGATTTGTAGCAGACCCACTCCAGGGGACACCACATTACTTTCTGCGCCATAGCTGGCACTGCTGCTCAGTGCGCAAAAAAGAGGAAATAGCAGACGCCAGTTAAATTTTTTCATTTATTTAATTTACGAATACGTTCTGCCGGTGTGACAATATCTGTCAGGCGGATACCAAATTTATCATTCACCACAACCACTTCACCCTGAGCGATCAGGCAGCCATTGACGAGCACATCCATTGGCTCACCTGCGAGCCCATCAAGTTCTACCACTGAGCCTTGAGCAAGTTGTAACAAATTTTTAATAGCGATCTTAGTGCGTCCCAGTTCTACTGTTAACTGAACAGGAATATCTAAGATGAAATCAATGTCGTTATGTGTTTCAGTCGCAGGTGATTTACTGCTGAATTCTTTGAAAACAGCAGTCGTTGGTGTTGCAGCAGCTTTTTCAGCCGCAGCAGCTTCTGCTTTCTCTTGCTCGGCAATTGCGGCACCCCAATCGTCTTCGCTGATAGGGATATCTTCGTTTTCATCCATGATTTTCTCCTTGTGCGACTTCCTGAACGCTGGAGCTGATCAGCTTCTCAACGCGCAATGCATATTGTCCATTAAAAACCCCGTATTTACATTCCATGACCGGGGTTCCATCTACTTTTGCAGAGATAACATCAGGTATCGACAATGGAATGACATCGCCTTCTTTCATATTTAATATATCTCCGAGAGTGACTTTAGTCGTTCCCAAATCCGCCACTATCTCTACTTCAGCGATCTGAATTTGCTGGGTCATTAAACGTACCCAACGTTTATCGACTTCCAGAGTTTCACCTTGCAAGCTACTGGTCAGAATGTCCCTGATAGGTTCTATCATTGAATAAGGCATGCAAATATGCATTTCGCCGCTGACAGGACCAAGCTCTACGGTAAATGTTGTCGATACAACGACTTCATTTGGCGTGGCGATATTGGCAAACTGTGTATTCATTTCGGAACGTATGTATTCAAACTCTATCGGGTAAACTGGTTCCCAGGATTTTGAATAAGTTTCGAAAATGATCTCAAGAATCCGATGGATAATTCTTTGCTCGGTCTGAGTGAAATCACGACCCTCAACACGCGTGTGAAAGCGGCCATCACCACCGAACAGATTATCGACAATCAAAAATACCAATCCAGGATCAAGCACAATCAACGAAGTACCTCGTAAGGGCTTCATATGAACCAGATTCAAATTCGTCGGAACCACCAGATTACGAATAAATTCGCTGTATTTAGATACCCTTACGGTGCCGACCGAAACCTCTGCGCTACGTCTTAAAAAATTAAATAAACCTATTCTCAGCAAGCGTGCAAAGCGTTCATTGATAATTTCCAGCGTTGGCATACGCCCACGAACGATCCGCTCTTGCGTCGCAAGATTGTAGGGGCGAACCCCGGAAGTATCTTCCTGAGATTGCGAATCGTCCTGATCTCCCGTAACGCCTTTTAAAAGAGCATCAACTTCTTCCTGGGAGAGAAAATTATCAGACATAGTTATTGGATAACAAATGAAGTAAAGAAAACGCCACTGACTTTTTGTGCGTCACCTTTGGCAGAAAAAGGCTGACTGACTCTATCCACAATTTCACTGACTAATTGTTCCTTGCCGTCAGAAGTCAGTATTTCTGACGCGTCTTTACTTGACAGTAGTAATAGCAGTCGGCTGCGTACCTGTGGCATATTCGCTTTGATGAGGTTAACTTGTTCATCATCCTGAACTTGCAATGTCATTGTGACTTGCAGATATTTGTCGCCCTCTTGTGATTGCAAATTAACGACAAATGGCTCTAGTGGTAAGAATACAGGCGCTTTTGCGGGTTCTGCTTTGTGTTCTTTTTCTTTTGAAGCTGAATTTTTTTTCGATAAGAAAAACGCCGCCCCACCGCCGACACCGCCGAGCACAAGAACAGCTGCGGCGATGATGATAATCAGTTTCTTCTTTGACTTGCCCGCAGGTGCGGCATCTCCCGATGCTGCTGCAGCTTTAGCAGGTGCTTTTGCCATGGTTTTCCTCTCAACTGGCAATGGTTGCCATGTTTTTGCATATTATCTGTGAAATCAGGCTGGTGATATCTCAAAAGAAGAAGGTAAAACCTCCTTCATCTTTTGTTTTCAATTCAGTCCTGAGCTTGTCTCTACGAATGACGAGACTAGCTCAGCCGCTGATCAGCCAACGGCTCTCATTCTACATGCTTGAGCGGCAATTTTTCAAAAAGACGCTTACACGAACGTGTCTACCATGCCAATTTTTGTGCTGGCACGCTGTACTGGGGCTGGGAGCGGATCGGATGTCAGGTTGTTGGCGGTGCGTGTATTGAATATTGCCTGGCGATTGGATTGTTCCTGCTGCTGCCCGGCAAAGCCTTGACCTTGATTGGATGCCTGGGTGTTGACGGAGAAACCAGAGAGTTGTACGCCAGCATCACTCATCATTTGGCGCAAGCGAGGTAATGCTGATTCCAGCGCTTCTCTTACCTCTGGCTGAGCGGAGAAAAAGTTGGCACTCGCCTGGTCATTGGTCACGTTCAACACTACCTGCAGAGGGCCGAGATCGGGTGGGTTCAGTGTTAACTCAGCAGACTGCATGCTTTCTCCGACCATCCATAATACTTTTTGTCCAACCGCTTTATCCCATCCGGCAACGCCTACCCGGGGTGCTATCTGGTCGCTGGAAGTTACTCCCGGTGTCGTTGTTGTTACGTTACTGGTAGTTGCAGCTGCCACATTCGGTGCTGGGGTAATAGTTTGTTTATCCTGAATGGATTCAGTAACTTTGGCTGCCGATAATTGTTGCGCAAATGTTTCTTTTGATGTGACGTCTTTGCTGACACCGATGTCCTTGGTATCAATGGCTTTGTTATCTTGTTGAGCGGCCACACTTACTTTATTTTTTGCCGCATCAGCATCATCGCTTGCAAGATCTGTTTTCGCATCGTTAGCAGTGTTATTGACGGGATCAGTTTTTTTATTAGCATCAGCGCTGGCATCTATCGTTGGCAGATGTTGCACGGATGTTTGCGCCATGATCCCGCTCGTAGACATAGTGCTGCCAGTAGTGCCATCAGACGTATTGTCGGAGGCTGCTGTCGTTTTCTGAATAACCGGCTTTTTTGCTGCGTCACCGGATGCTTTTTGCATGGATTCTAATTTTGCTTTGATATCTGCGGGCACGTCAGTAGATATTTTTTGCAATTTATCCTCATCAGGAGATATCTTCAGACCAGGTGTTTTTTTTGTGTCGGTAATATCTGCCGCTGTCGCCAATTCTTTATCATTGAATGGCAATACGGAATCTGTGCCTGTGATTGATGAATCAGCTGCCGCGACAGTCAGAGACGTTGTTTCTACCGGGGTAGTAGATTGGTCTTCACTACCTTTTGCGTTTGCAGGTTTGACTGCTGTTGGGGTCAGATTGCCCATCAATGCAAGTAATTGTGCGCCGGCATTTTGTGCTTGCTCTGTACTGTTTGCCTGTTGATCAGTTTGATCTTCTTCTGATTGCTGTGTACTTTTTGTGCCGTCGGACTGCTTCTCGACATTGGTATCTGCCGATGATTTGCTTGCCTGCATTGGCTGGGACGGCGTTGGCGCAGGAGAGGGAGCTTTATTGTTGATCTTATTATTATTATTATTATTGGCTCCGTAGTTTTGATTGCTGCTGGTATAGGTATTCTTTTGTGATGATATTTCTTTGCTCAGCAGTTGGTTAAACGACGCCTGATTGGTACTTTGTGTCAGTACATTCACCGACGCCTTATTCGTCTTGACGCTATTGATCTGATTGTCGATGTTGGTCGAAATTGTCGTCGTTTGCATGGCGAATACCTTGTTAAAGCGAGGGACTAACGTTTATAAAAATAGGATCGTGCAGCTGATTCGTCTGTCTGCTTTTGATCTTGTTTTGCTTCTTTTGCCAACTGAACACTTTGTGCCCGGTGATGTAATGTGTTGTAAGACAAGCGCTTTTTTTCACTGCCTTGCCACATATTTTTTGCAAGTTGAATCTTATGTTCCGCATCCGCAACCACTTGTCTTTGCCCTTCAATGGCACCATCAAGTTTGCCGATGAAAGACATGAAATTGCCATACTGTGCTGCACTTAAACCTTTGGCTGCGCCGTCCTGAAATCGTTGCGCATAATCGTCACGGTACTGGATCAATAAATTCAGTTTATTCTCAGTCTCCTCATGAGCACGGATCATCCTGCCCAGATGTTTGGCCGCTTCATCAGTGGCTTTTTCTGCCAACTCGATCAATGTGCTGATAGGCGATTTTTGTGCCATGTTGTTCTAAGTATAGTATTTAGAAAGTCGCACCTATCCTTGGAATAGAGCCCGAAGTTCCTCTAAGCTCTCCGGTATGCCACATTTTTGCAATATATCTTGCTGCAAAAATGCAACTATTCGGGGGTGTAATCGTATTGCTTCATCCAATAATGGGTCTGAGCCAGGCGCATATGCGCCAACACTGATCAGGTCTCTGCTACGTTCATAGCGAGAATACAATTGTTTTAAACGCCGAGATAGCTGCTGATGTTCGTGCGTAGTGATACTGTGCATGGCTCGACTGATCGATTGTTCAATATCAATGGCGGGATAATGGCCACTTTCGGCCAGTGTTCTGTTTAATACAATATGCCCGTCAAGAATCGCACGGGCAGAATCTGCAATAGGATCTTGTTGATCATCGCCTTCCGTTAACACGGTATAAAAAGCGGTAATAGAACCGCCGCCCTCTTTGCCATTCCCTGCGCGTTCTACTAAAACGGGTAGTTTGGCAAAGACTGAGGGAGGATATCCTTTGGTGGCAGGTGGCTCACCAATGGCGAGCGCAATCTCACGCTGTGCCATGGCGTAACGTGTCAGCGAATCCATGATTAATAATACGCTTTGTCCCTGATCGCGAAAATATTCGGCGATCGTGGTTGCGTAGGCGGCACCTTGCAAGCGCAATAATGGCGGGGCATCAGCAGGGGCAGCAACAACGACTGATCGCGCTAAACCTTCAGGCCCCAGGATTTGTTCGATAAACTCCTTTACCTCGCGTCCCCGTTCGCCGATCAGGCCAACGACGATGACATCTGCGGTGGTATATCTGGCCATCATGCCAAGTAACATACTCTTACCGACGCCTGAGCCAGCAAATAGCCCAAGACGCTGACCGCGCCCCACGCTCAACATGCTGTTAATTGCCCTGACTCCCACATCCAGGGTTTCTGAAATAGGCGCTCGTTCCAGCGGGTTGTATATGCGTGCGCCAAGTGGGGCGGAGGCGCTGTTATGCAATGGCCCCAGGGTATCAAGCGGTCTGCCATTGCCATCTAATACTCTGCCCAGAAGTTCGTAGCCGACCGGGAGGTGGCGGCTACGGTCACTTGGGCGTCGTTTAGGGTGTGTTCCATTGTCAACTTGCGAAATTTCCGCTGGAAAAACAGGCGATCCTGGCGTCACTCCATCAAGATCGCTATGTGGCATCAGAAATAAGCGATCTCCGTCAAAACCAACTACTTCGGCATCAATATGCATGCCACTTTGCAAATGGATGGAGCAGGCGCTGCCAACCGGTAAACGTAATCCAACCGCTTCCATCACCAGACCTGTTACCTTGGTCACCCGACCTGCAAGTGTTGCTGCATGGGCATGAGTAATGCGTTCTTTGCCGGTGTTCAGCAGAGATTTCCATTCGTTTGTCAGTGTGGCTTCCATAGCATTAATCCGACTTTGACAAATTCTTTTTCAATAACTCAGTTAAATGACTCCAGCGCGTTTCGTAACTGGAATCAAGCAGATTGTGTGAGGTTTCAATCTTGCATCCACCGCGTTCCTGTTGCGGGTCATTCACAATCCGCCAGCCAGCATTGCTTAAACTGGTGCCGATTTTATCTTTGACAATCAACGCATCATCTGGATGCATCAGTATTTGAGCCTGTTGTTGAGCGAGTGGCAGCTGCTCAATGGCATCCTGCACAATGGGAATAATGGCATCATGGTCAAGTTCGAATTTTACCTTCAACATCGCTTCGGCTAATTCTATTGCCAGGCTCAGCAGACTTTCGCCCATTTCTTTACCTGCAGACTGCATCTCGTGAGCAAAATTTAATGTCAGTTGTTCCAGCGCATTCAATTCTTTTTGAGCATGTTCTTCTGTAGACGCATAACCGGCTTCCTGACCTTCTCTCAGCCCTCGTTCATAGGCTTCCTGATAGCCTGCGGAATACCCCTCTTGCCTCGCGTGTTCACGAATTGCATCGATTTCAGCTTCACTAAAGGTGGGAAGGGGGGCTGGTGGCGGTGGGGGCGCTTCTTCTACATGCGATGTGTGTCTTGTATCGCCGAAGGAGGTCATTTCCCAACGTTGAAAAGCGGATAACTCACCCTTGGAGATAATGCTAGACATAGGCATCCTCGCCTTTTGCTCCCAACATAATCTGACCTTCATCAGCCAAGCGTCTGACAATCAACAAGATTTGTTTTTGTTGCGCCTCGACCTCAGACAGACGCACTGGGCCTTTGGATTCCAGATCCTCACGCATCATTTCTGCCGCACGTTGTGACATGTTTTTAAAGATTTTTTCACGCATATCCTGATTCGCTCCTTTCAGAGCAATGATTAATGAATCAGACTGCACTTCGCGCAGCAGTAACTGTATGCCTTTGTCATCAATCTCCATGATATTGTCAAAGACGAACATCTCGTCCATGATTTTTTCGGCCATATCACCATCGTACTTGCGTAAATTATCCATGACAGAGGCTTCGTTTTCTCCGCTCATGAAGTTGAGAATTTCCGCTGCAGCCCTTACGCCGCCAATGGATTTTTTCTTCAGGCTTTCATTTCCGGTCAATAACTTGGTCAGCACGTCATTCAGTTCGCGCAACGCTGTAGGTTGAATACCATCCAGAGTGGCAATTCGCAATACGACATCGTTGCGCAGACGTTCAGAGAAATTATTTAAAATTTCACAAGCCTGATCGCTTTCGAGGTGAACCAGAATTGTCGCGATAATTTGCGGATGCTCATTTTTAATCAATTCTGCTACCGATGGCGAGTCCATCCATTTCAGACTTTCGATACCACTCGCGTCTTTACCGCCTAAAATGCGGTTGAGCAGGGATGCTGCTTTGTCATCACCGAGTGCTTTTGTCAGTACATTGCGAATATATTCGTCTGAATCAAGGCCGACTGAAGAACTGACGTTAGCGGCAGCCTTGAATTCCTCCAGTACTTTGGCAATATTTTCGTGTGGAATAGCACCGATTGTTGCCATCGCAGCACCAATTTTCTGCACCTCCCGAGGGCCCAGATATTTCATGACCTCGGCAGCGCCATCTTCACCCAGAGCCAACATAAATGTGGCTGCCTTCATTACGCCGTCGTCACTCATTGCTCACCCATGTTTTGATTACATTTGCCACGATTTTAGGATCTTGTTTAGCCAGCTCTCTCGCTAATTCCAGATTGATTTCATAGCTTGATAATTGCTTTTCTGCATGCGCTTCAGCTTCACCTGATAGTTCCACGACGGAATCTTCATCTTCTTCCTCTTCTTCCGCCTGCAATTTCGCTGCTGCTTCCGCTTCAGCTGCGGCAGCCGCTTCTGCTTTTAACTCTGCCTTGGTTTTCTTGCCCATGATTTTATAGAGCATGGGTTTGAGATAACCAAAGAACAGGTACGCCAAGGCGATGCCAACCAGCAGATACTTGCCCAACTCTTTTGCCAGCAGCAGATTTTCCGGTTGTTTCCACAATGGTATATCCACTATAGGTTCTTTTTCAGGGCCGGCAAAGGGACTGTTGACGACATTCAGCGTATCTCCACGATCTTTATTAAAGCCCATCGCTTCCCGTGCTAGATCGGTAATTTGCGTTTTCTCAATATCGGTCAACGGCCTTGGTACAATTTTTCCGGATTTATCGGTTTCATTTTTGTAATTGACCACGACGGCGACCGTGATACGCTTGACGCCACCCATTGGTTGTTGCGTATAACGAATCGTTTTATCCACTTCATAATTAACCGTGGAGTCTTTTTGCATCAAGCCAGCGTTGGACGCTGATGTTGATTGTGCAGCTCCGCTTGCGACGATAGGCGCGGTAGCTGGAACCGGTGGCTGGTTGCTTAATGCTCCCGGAATGCCGGATGGATTGTTGTTTTTATTATATGTTTCGCTGGATTGCTGACTACGAATCGTTGATGCTTCTGGTGGGGAATTGGGGCGATAACTTTCGGCCGCTTGTTCACTACGGGAAAAATCAATATCGGCAGTAGCCTCGGCTCGCACATTGTTAGGGCCAACGATAGGAGAGATGATCGACTCTATGCGTTTGACGATATTTTGTTGAAATTCCTGTACGTACTTCAGTTGGGATGGATCGAGATTGTTATTCATTCCCTGTTTAGACATCTCTGATAGCAGATTCCCATTTTGATCTACTACCGTCACATTTTTCGTTGTTAATTCAGGGACGCTGCTAGCCACCAGATGCAGGATGGCACTGACCTGTTGCTGATCCAGAATGCGGTTAGGATATAAATTCAATAAAACTGACGCAGTTGGTTTTTGCTGTTCGCGAATAAACACCGATGCTTTTGGCATGGCAAGATGCACGCGTGCGGTTTGTACTGCAGATACTGCTTGTATCGATTTTGCCAATTCGCCTTCTAGCGCACGCTGAAAGTTCACTTGTTCGAGAAATTGGGAGATACCTAGTTTCTGGTTTTCCATTAATTCAAACCCAACATTGCCGCCTTTGGGTAGACCTTGGGATGCCAGTTTTAAGCGTGCGTCGTGTACTTGATTGGATGGAACCAGAATGGCATTTCCGCCTTCAGAGTACTTGTAAGGAACATTCATCTGTTGCAATGAGGCGACGATGGCGCCGCCATCGCGATCATTGAAATTGGAAAACAAAACTTTGTATTCTGGTTGCTGGCTCCATAGCCATACGCCAACCATCAATGCCAATGTGATTGCAGCACCAACAGAGAGCAATACGTTTCGCATTGCTGGTGTTTGTGGGAGTCCGAATAATTTGGGAACTGGTGTTTCTTCCAGTGGCGGTATCGCGACATTTTCAGCGGTTGCCATAAGTCACCTTATGTTGGATCGTTGTCGTCATTGTATGCAGCGTTTTCATAGTGCGTAGTGGTTTTTTCCTTGATACCGATTATGTCTCTAAATGGTAAATCCAATCTCAGGAAAAGCAACTGTTTACTGTATCTAATCTTCGTTAGAACTTTTATTGCGGGTGGTAATGTTGATACCGGACTATGTTAAGTTTTTGCGGGAGAATAAAATGGCAATAGGAGGGATCGACAGATCCAGTATTGATGCAATGGTGGCTCAGCTGAAAGCAACCGCAGCGAGGATGGAGGCGGGAGCTGGCGTCAGCAAGAGTCAGGACGCTTCAGCACCAGCCAGAGTTGATTTTGCTGATGCGTTGAAAGCCTCGCTGGATCAGGTCAATCAGGTACATCAGGCCTCTGATAAATTAGGACAGCGATTTGCGATGGGTGATGACAAAGTCAGTTTGTCAGACGTCATGATTTCTATGCAAAAAGCCAATATCTCGTTCCAGACGACGGTACAGGTCAGAAATAAGCTGGTATCGGCATACCATGACATCATGAATATGCAGATTTAGTGTCTAGTGGAATACTGTGTTGATATCAGCGAATGCCAGTCAGTTTGGCATTTCGCTCACGTTCCAGCTTCATAATGTAGCGTTGAATACTTGCCAGGACAGTGTTGGACATATTGATGAATTGACACCCAACCCGACGGTTTGTTTTGCCATTCAGTAAAATTAAATCTTGTGAATTACGCACTTGCAGTACAACATCTACCATGCCGATGGTGGGCAGATCTAATTTACAGTGTTCGTAAGTCAGTCCTGTTGTGTTATCCAGTAATTTTTTTTCATCCAGCACAGCGATGCCGCCACAACTGATATCCACCAGTGTCAGTTTTGCGGTTTCTATACGCTCTCCAACTTGAACTGGTATTAACGCCAACAAGGGTGTAGATAGTGGTGTGTTGATTCGATAGTACTCACGTCTTTGCAGGCGGATCAGACTAGTTGGAATGGAAAATTGCAATGCGGGTCTGGCTTCAAACACACAGCGTTGCACGCCACTGGACGAGAATTGAATCCCTATCTTATCAAGTAAGCCTTCAAAAGACACTCTTGGTGCTTCAACAACCCTTTGATTTGCCAACTGACTGGAGGCACTATCAATGATGACGATATTATTGGTGTCGTCGACTTCAAGTATGGAGGTAATAAAGACTTCTGAGCCGTTGTTAATCAACATGCTGATTAACTGGTTGCTGTCTCTCAACCCTCTCAATAATGAAATGATTTCTCTGCGCGAGTCAACTTGGTAGGGGCTTTGATTTTCGGTCCCTAATGGAGGGGAAGATTGCATTTTATTATAATCACATTCAAAAATTTGGAAGGGCTGTCACGCCTTTCATTGCCCAGACACCTCCGAAAGTGTCCCCGACTTTTCGGTGTCGATATGGTATAGCCAAGCGAGCAGTTCTGCAACAGCGCGATAGAGTGCTGGCGGAATATCGTGATCAAGATCTACCTTCATGAGCAAAGATACAAGCTCTGTCGATTGGTGCACATGAATGCCGTGTTCCTTGGCACGCTTGATAATCTCTTCTGCGATGAGTCCTTTGCCTTTAGCAACTACACGTGGTGCGCTGTTACCTGTTTGATATGCGAGTGCAACCGCACTTTTTGCTGGGGGATTAGCCTTCGTCATGTTGATTCACGGTCAGGATCTGCAGCGTGCTGCCGCTCAATTCCAGCGCAGAAGCGAGTTCTGGTACGTGCAGCTTCAAGGCACTCACAGTATCTGTCTGATCTGCTCTTAAACGCATGGCAATTTGATTGCCTTGTAATTGCAGTGTTGCAGAAATGCTTCCTAAATGTGGTAATTCAAAATGGACAACGCTTTGCCAGGAATCGTTGGTCTCTTCAGGAATCATCTTGTTGTGGGATTTATCTTTACTGATATTCCATTCCATTTTTTGTCCGGGAAATAATTCTCCCTGCCAATGAATGCTTTGTTGCTCCAGCACGCTTAATTGTTGATGAATGAGTTGAGTCAGATTTTTATTGACGTTCAGAAGCGCTGCATTATCTTCATTCGTTTTAACTATCGTCTGAGTCTGTGCTTGCGGCTCTTTTAATATATCGTTGGTACTTCTCAAGCCTTGAGTCCACTCAGCAAGATGCGACTCATAGAAGAGGCCACTACTACTGATTTTATTTTCCAGTGCTTTTGCAGTTTGCCCAGTATCTTTCAAGTCTGCTGCGCTGTTAAGTACTGCTGATTGACCTATCAAGTCAGTACGAATATTTTGTGGCTCTTGATGCAATACTTGTGTGATCAGTTTTGCAGCATTGCTCAAGACTGTTGGAGCACTGCTGTTTTGTGCTGGGGCGTCGTTGATATGTGAGCCGACATCTGTTTTTGTCCCAGCTATATCTTTTGCTGCATTAGTTTGAATCTGGTTTGTCGCACCAGTATTGGTACCAGTAATTTTTTCTGAGCCAGGTCGAGTCAATCCCTGTTGAACACTGTCAGGCAAAACTTTTTCTTCTATCGCCTGTTCTTCAACATAGATTGCTGGCTTTGGTGGTCCTTTGCCGACGTTATCGTAGGTCGTAGGCAAATCTTCATGTTGTGTCAGTATGTCAGCGGCAATTGCACGCTTTTGTGGTGATGTTACATCTACGGTGTCCGATGCTGCACCGGGAGGCAGATCATGTGGAATGTTTGCCTGATCCAGCAGAAAAGTTGGACGGGGAGAGCTGGATACGAGTCTGAATGGTAGCGATTCCCCGACTTTGCTACCTTCGGGTAAGCGCATTCTGGTAACAATGTCTGCCACTCTGACGGTATATGTGCCATCTTGCAGGTGTGACAGTATTTCACCTTGTAGTCGCTGACCCACCGCAAGCTGAGCAAGCTTGGGAATAATTTCTTGCTTGGTCTCAGCTATCGTTGCGGCAGCGTTTGGCGCCTCAATTGTGACAGGCGGCCTGGTGAGTATATCCAGCCGGTAAGGCATATGATCAAGCCGTGCTTCCGGCCCCGTAAGTGCTAGATAACTTGCGTGTGGTACTGGAATTTTTCATTAAATTAGATAATTCAAGCATCCAGGGTTCCGTGATGTCGCGTATTTCTTTGTCATCTGCCAGAATTTTTTTAATTACGCGGATTTTTCTTTCTTTGAGTTCCGGCGTCAGTAAGCTGTTCGTTTCACTATCACGAATTCTTTGTACTTTGGAAGTGCAGTCAGTTTCCAATTTCGTTAATAACTCCCAATCCCGACCGCGTGCAGCATTCAGCATTTGATCAGTAATGACAGCGATATTTTCATATAAATCGATAATTTCTAAACTATCCATCATGAGTCAAGCCTCAAAAACGTGGGTTGAGCGTGGTTGCAGGGGGTCTGGCTGATATGCAGCTTGTTGCTGGGAAATGGGTGTTTCTGGAGCAATGGCTTCCCAGGTATTTTTCAGATCTCGTAATAAGTTTTGGACTTCGAGCAATTTAGCTTCTTCATTGTTCAAATTGCCAAGAAGGAGTTGTCTGCTCATATACTCGTAGAGAGCATCCAGATTCAATGCGATTTCGCCACCGACTCGTTTATCCAGACTTGCCCGTAATCCATTATCAATGATGGATATAGCGTGTGAGATAGAGCGGCCTTTTGCTGCTATTTCGCGTTTTTGCATCTGCTGTAGTGCATTGCCCACTGCAACGATTGCACCATCAAACAGCATCACGATAAGTTTGTGTGGGCTTGCCGCAATCACGCCAGTCTCTTCACTGATCTTTGAGTACGCATTTGCTCCATATGGTTTTGATGAGCCAAACATAGCTTGTCCTTTATTGTTACTTTGTCGTTACTACTTATTTGTCGAACCGTTCAAAACACCGATTTGTGAAGTCAGGAAACTTTGTGTTGCATTCAAATTGGAAATGATCGTATCGAGCGATGAATATTGTGCTTGCAGACGGGCTTGCGTCAGCGCCAATCGGGCGTTCAGATCGGTGGTCTGTTTTTGCAGAGTAGTTAAAGTGCTATTAATTCCTTTGGTGGCACTGCTGATCAGGCCTGTCGTTCCTAAAAAGCTACTCGCAAGATTGTTTAGTTTATAAGCGTAGCCTTGAGAGAAATTGACCGTTCCCCGCGCGCCTGTTGCCCCACCATTCACAACCACTTGCAACCCTTCAGAAGGGGAGCCCGTTGCTCCGGTCAGGATTTGTCCCAACCCTGTTGCCACCACGCCATTTAAAGTACCACTAACATTTTTACCTGTTGTGCCAGAAGTAACGCTTCCAGTTAACGAAGAAACGGTTGTGCCAGTATTATTTGTCAGGCTGACGGTTGATGCGCTGCCATAGCTTCCGGAGGTGATTTTTAAAAAACCGTTGGTATCTATGGATGCTGTTACTGATACTCCAAGATTGGAGAAACTGGATGTGCCATTAATAGATGACTGTATCATCGCCGATAACTGCGAGGCAGTATAGTTGCCCGCTGCCAGATTAACTGTGCCTGTCAGCCCATCAATTTTGACATCAATTTTTGTGCCCGCGGCAATGGTTGTCGATGATGTATTCAGATTAACATCGCCAGTCAACACTCCTTGGGTCGCAATCTGGGTGACATTGAGTGCATAGTTGCCGGGTTGAGTTGCTGATGTTGAGCCGGACAAACTCGTTAAGCTATCGGTTGTTTTGCCTATCGCGGCAAATAGACCTCCGACATCACTGAAATTATTAGACAGCGCAGTCTGAAGTTTGCTGGAGTCAACAGCGAGTGAGCCATCTTTCTGAAACGTGACGCCAATTTGCGCCAGGCTGGTAAGTCCGCCACCTAAACCATTGACTGCAGTTGATAAGGTGTTGCGAACCTGATTCTGTATGGCTTGTGTAGTCGGGTCGCCCAGTAATGCTCCAGCTACTTTGGTTGTTGGGTTATAAGAGGTTAGCTGAGAAATAGTGCTGTTCAGACTGTTATATGCCGAGACAAAGGAATTGATGCTGTTTTGTACTGATGCGGTATTCGTTGTGACACTGACAGAAGTCGTGCCTATTTTTTGAGCGGTTACAGTGACGCCTTGAATCGCAGTCCCGACTTTATTGCTGGGGCTGGTAATGGCGATGCCATTAATCGTCATATTGGCATTCTGGCCAGTCGTTACTTCTTTGAAATTCTGCGTTCCAGCAGGATCATTTGACAAGAGGCTTTGTAGTGCTGCATCTCCGGCAACGTCAATTTTGATACTTGAGTTTGCACCTGTGGCGCTTGAATTTAAGACTAAATGATAAGGTGTTGCGCTGCCATCGCCAACAATAGATGCATTGATGCCAATTTTTGCATTGTTGATGGCATCTCTGATGCCTTGCAATGAGTTATTGGTGCTGTCAATGGTGACAGTTCCCGTCGATTGAGTTGCGTCTTGCGTGAATGTTGCACCG
Organism: Undibacterium sp. SXout7W; assembly: GCF_049339385.1. Lineage (NCBI taxonomy): Bacteria > Pseudomonadati > Pseudomonadota > Betaproteobacteria > Burkholderiales > Oxalobacteraceae > Undibacterium > Undibacterium sp. SXout7W. Next base: position 152,029 of record NZ_JBMPPF010000004.1, read on the forward strand.
GTATAAGCGCCACTTGCCAGTGTTCCTCCAGAAATGGTGCCGAACTGAAAACTCAGTGTTGTACTTGTTCCGCTGCCGATTGCAGAGGTTGTATTCAGTTGACCAGCACTGGAAATTGTTTGCGACTGTGCCAGTTGCGTCACATTGACATTGTAGCTGCCAGCGCTAGCGGTGCTACTCGCAGTAACAGACGCAATGGTGCTGTCGCTGGCAGTTGCTGCTAATGTTTTGAATGTTGAGCTGCTGCTGAGTGCGACTAAAGAAGACTGAAATGAGCTTACAGATCCACTCAGAGCGCCGAGTGCAGTCAGATCTGCCTGATAGCTCGTTTGTTTTTTCTGAATAGATAACAACGGCTGGCTCTCGATAGACATAAGCTTGCTGACAATGCCGCTGACATCAAGCCCAGAACCAATACCGGTGGATTGTATGGCCACAATAATTCTCCTTTGATAGCCCCTACTATATCAAATATGGTTCTTATCCAATTGAGACGACAGAAGGGGTTTTCCCTGCTATTTTTAAAATATTGTTGCTGATTACACTTCTTGTTTAATCAGAACACCTTTCAATTTATCTAAAGATTTAGATATTTCAAGCGCTTCTTCTGTTGGAATTTGCCGCAAAACCTGATTAGTTTGCTGATCAATGATTTTAACGACAACACGCTTACTGTCAGTATCGACACTAAAGCGTAAATCTTGTGAATGCGATTGCATCGCTTTGTTGATATCGGCGACGGCCTTTTCTATTTGGCTTGCGTCAATTTTTTTATTATTTGTTTTATCAGAAGATGTTGTATTAGCAACGGCTGTGCTAACGGTGGGGGCAATATTGCTCTGACCAACATTGGTACTGATAGTTGCGCTTTTGTCGCTGATCAATTGCCCCGATTGAGGCGTGCTGCCAATCGATGGGATGTCCATGACCATTTCCTTCAAAGTTAGATTCCCCTGATCATTGCTGACCAGGGGAATTATCTACATCAATGGAGTACTGCCACTGATTAACGTAACAGTGCGAGTACGCCGTTAGGTGCAGAGTTAGCTTGTGCCAAAATTGCTGTACCAGCTTGTTGCAACACTTGTGAACGTGTCATGTTTGCTGTTTCTGACGCGAAGTCAGCATCTTGAATACGGCTACGTGCAGATGCCAGATTTTCTTGTGAAGTTTGCAAACTGTTCACAGCGGAGCTGAAACGATTTTGGTACGCACCCAGTGATGCACGTGAACTATTGACGGTGGCAATCGCCGAGTCAATGGTTGCCAGCGCTGCGCTTGCCCCCGCCGCTGTTGTCAGGTTCAGTGAGGAAACACCGGCACCAACAGTAACGGATGCAGAAGTAAATCCACCAGTCAGATTGGTTGCTGTCAGACCAGTACCTGTACCGTTTGCCAATGTGATACCTGCTGAGCTTGTAGAAGACAGGCTCAGTGTGGATGTTGCCACATCTGTTGCACCAGTTGCAGAAACAGTAATACCTGTGTTGGCAGCAGCAGCAGCAGCATTTGTGCTTGCTGTAACTGTAATGTTGCGGCCATCTGCTGCGGCCAGGGCAACTGCACCTGTCGATGTATTGAAAGATGCTGTTACGCCTGTTTGAGAGCTGATTGCATTAACAGCAGCTGCTACCTGAGCACCACGTTGTGCGCCAGAAGTAGATGCAGACAAAGCACCCAGATTGACACCGTTAATGGTGATATCACCAGAAGCGATCGCTGTTGCGCTAGTAGATGCTGTACCAGCAACAGAAGTTGAGCCTACACTCGCAGTAACACCTGTAGAACCGCTGATGGCGTTGATTGCAGCAGCTTTTGCAATACCACTACCAGTTGCATTCGAGAACGATACGCCGTCAGAGGATGATGCGCCTACTTGGTAGCCATTAATTGACAGGTCACCTGAAGCCAATGCGGTTGTTGTAACTGCACCTGCACCAGCTGCTGTTGTTGAGTAGCTAGAAGAGGAGCCTACACCCAGCGAACTTGCTTTAGCGCTGGAGATCGAAGAAATCGTAATTTGATCGTTTGATGTGTTATTTGCACCAACTTGGAAATTTTGTGACGAGAAGCTACCATCCAGCAGATTCACGCCGTTAAAGTTGGAAGAGCTGGCAACACGGTTGATCTCAGAAATCAGTTGGCTTGCTTCGTTGTTCAGTGATGCGCGGTCAGATGCGCTATTGGAGCCGTTGGCTGCCTGAACTGCGAGGTCACGGATACGTTGCAAGTTGGAGCCGATTTGTTGCAAATCGCCCTCAGCTGTCTGAGCCAGAGAGATACCGTCATTCGCATTACGTGCAGCTTGGTTTTGACCATTCAGCTGAGACGTCATACGTTGAGAAATTGCCAAGCCAGCGGAGTCATCTTTTGCGCTATTGATACGCAGACCAGAAGACAAACGTTGCATGGAGGTAGCAAGCGAAGACTGAGATGTTGTCAAATTGCGTTGAGCATTCATTGACGCAATATTGGTATTGATATATGAAGCCATTTTGATTCTCCTTACCTAAGTTATTAAATTCGGCGTTAAAACCTCAAACTTTGGTCTGTCTTGTTGACTGTTGCACCGCCGTTGTAAAGGGTTACGGACGCGTTTCAAAAACTTTTAGCTAGTTTCTGTAAATAAATATTATTTTTTTTCCTTAAGTTTTTTGATGCGCTCCGCTCTTCGACAGCTTTTTAAATTTCTTGAGGGCTTAATTTAAATATCTTTCACCCCTTTGTTTGGCCTTAAGTATTTATTTTTTCCCTATAAAATGAGTTTTATTCGCCTGAATAGAGAACTCTATGATGGTTTTAATAAGATTTTTGACCTTTGCAACCTTATTGAGAAAACATAATGAGTAAAGCTGGCTTGCATCCCGGAAATGCATTTAAAGAAGCGAAGGCTTTATATAAGGCAAATCAGACAGAGAAGGCGAAAGCGCTTTGTCTGCGAATTGTTCAGCAATACCCTTTGCATCAGGATGCCAATTATTTTCTTGCTAAATTAGCTTTTGAAGCTGGCTTGAATGAAGAGTCGCTTCTTTTTTTGCAGAAAGCATTCACAGGAGCGCAGCAATTCAATTCAGATAAGCATGCTTATTATCAAGTGCTCAATCGGTATATACAGAGTCATTCATTTGAACAACTGGAAATTGCCAGCCTGTGGCTGACAGGATTTAATCCTAAAGATGGCATTGCCTGGGATTACCTTGGCATCAGCCGCCTGGAGCAGGGCAAATATCCCGAAGCCTACGAAGCGCTTCAACACGCCGTGGCGCTATTGCCGAATAATCCTCATGTGCTGGCGAATATTGGTAACGCGCTGATATCTTTGGAACGTTGTGCCGAGGCAGCTACTTATTTGCGGAAAGCGGTCTCAATTGATCCGGCGATGGTGGTGGCGCAGAATAATCTTGGCAATGCCTTACGGATGATAGGGCAGACGCAGGCTGCCGTAGATACTTTGCAGATTGCGGTACGTCTTAATCCCGGTCTTGCTTATGTTCACAATAATTTAGGCCTAGCATATCGTGAGAATACTCAATACAGTGAAGGCATTAAGTGTTTTTATACCGCACTGGAATTGCAGCCTGATCTGATTCAGGTGTATCCGAACCTGATTGATGCGCTGAGGCAGAACGGCGAGGTGCAGCGTGCGATTGAATGCGGTAATGAAGCGATGGATCGTTGCGCGAATATCCCGGAATTCTGGGGTGGCTACGGCGATGCCCTGCGCGAGGCTAATCATCTCGATCCTGCGATTGAGGCCTATATGCGGGCGCTGTCATTTAAAAAAGACTCGCAGTCTTCGTTTAATCGCAAAATATTCAGCAATTTGCTGTTCTGCCTGAATTACCACCCCGATTTACCCGCAGAAGCCATTTTCGGCGCGTATCAGGATTTCGATCAGCGTTTTGGTTTGCCAAATAAAGTCTTCTGGCGTCCTTTTGATAACGTACGCGATCCAAATAAACGTTTGAAGGTCGGGTACGTCGCGCAGGCGTTTTACAACCAGGTCTGTAAATATTTCCTGTTGCCTTTGCTGGAAAAGCACGATAAGAGTCAGGTCGAAGTCTATGCGTATGCGAATCCGCCGTTTGAAGATGAAACAACGGAATATTACAAAAAATCGGTTGATCACTGGATCTATACACGCGAAATGACCGATGCAGAACTGGCAGAACGTATCCGCGCAGATGGCATTGACGTGTTGATTGATGTTGCCGGACACACTAACAGTAACCGCCTGGGCGTCTTTGCTCGCAAACCTGCGCCTGTTTCCCTGCATTGGCTTGAATACGGCTACACAACGGGTTTGACTGCGATTGATTATTACCTGACGGACAAAGCCACGGTCACTGACAACTGCGCCCACCTGTTTTCTGAAAAAGTCTGGTGCCTGGATGGGCCTGCGTATACCTATCGTCCGGATGTACGTAAAGCTGAGCTGGTGCCGCCCCCGGTGCTAGAAACGGGCGTGATTACTTTTGGCAGCCTGTCGCGCTCAGTCCGTATCAATCATAAGGTTGTGAAGGTCTGGTCAGCGATACTGGACGCGATGCCGAATTCTCGTCTGATTATTAATAGTGGCGACTTTAAAGACGTCAAAGTGCAGGATGAAATGGCATCGCGTTTCATGCAATACGGCATCGATAGGTCCCGGCTGGAGATCGGTTTTACCAGCCCATCATGGGAAGTCTTGAAGCAAATTGATATCGGCCTCGACTGTTTTCCGCATAATTCCGGTACGACGCTGCTGGAGAGTATTTATATGGGTATTCCTTTCATTACACTGGCTGATCGACCATCCGTCGGACGAATTGGTGCCAGCGTGTTAAGGGGGATGGGCCGCGACGAATGGGTGGCGCAAACCGAAATGGAATATGCGCAGAAAGCGCTGATCCTCGCACATGATGTTGATGGCCTTGTGCATTTACGGCAGACGCTGCGTGCCGAGATGGAAGCCTCACCATTGATGGATGAGCCAGGTTTTGCCTGCGATGTGGAAAAAGCCTATCGCGGCATGTGGGAGATTTACTGCAAGGAGAATGCGCAATGAAAGCAGTGATTCTGGCCGGTGGTCTGGGAACGCGTATATCAGAAGAAACCCATCTGAAGCCAAAACCGATGATAGAAATCGGCGGTCATCCGATTTTGTGGCACATCATGAAGAGCTACTCAGCGCATGGGGTGAATGAATTTGTGATCTGCTGTGGTTATAAAGGCTATCTGATCAAAGAGTATTTTGCGAACTACTTTTTGCACATGTCGGATGTCACCTTCGATATGCAGCACAATCGTATGGAAGTGCACGAAAGACATGCCGAACCATGGAAGGTCACGCTGGTGGATACGGGCGAAGACACGATGACAGGTGGGCGGCTCAAACGTGTAGCGCGTTACGTACAGGACGAGGAAGCCTTTTGCTTCACTTATGGCGATGGTGTTTCTGATCTCGATATCGCTGCCTCGATCGCGTTTCACAAAAATCACGGCAAGCTCGCAACCGTCACGGCGGTATTGCCACCGGGGCGTTATGGCGCGCTGGAGCGTGACGGCGATCAGGTCGCAGGTTTTACGGAAAAACCTCGCGGTGATGGCGGTTGGATCAACGGGGGATATTTTGTGTTGTCTCCCAAAGTGCTCGATTTTATTGGTGACGACAGCGTCAGCTGGGAAGCGGAACCCTTGGCCAGATTAGCGCAACAGCAGCAACTCATGGCCTACGAACACGCTGGTTTCTGGCAGCCTATGGATACGCTGCGCGAGAAAAATCTGTTGGAAGATTTGTGGCAATCAGGGCAGGCGCCATGGCGAACATGGTAAATACCGGGGGTATCAATACATTTCCCTCGCCTGAGCCCAGCTTCTGGCAGGGGCGACGGGTCTTGCTGACCGGGCACACCGGTTTTAAAGGTGCATGGCTGGCATTCTGGTTGCTGCGTATGGGCGCGACAGTGACCGGTCTGGCGCTGGCGCCGCGTACCTCGCCGGATCTGTTTGATGCGCTGGGGTTGGCCGGGCGCATGCAGAGTCATATCGGTGATATCCGCGATGCTGCGCTGGTGCGTCAGATAGTGGCCGAAAGTCAGCCGGAAATCGTTTTGCATCTGGCGGCGCAGGCGCTGGTGCGGCCAAGTTATAAAGATCCGCTCGATACCTTCTCCAGTAATGTGATGGGAACCGCCAACGTGCTCGATGCCTTGCGCGGTGTGAACAGCGTCCGCGTGGCGCTGATGGTGACGACTGATAAAGTCTATCGTAACCGCGAGTTGTTGACGCCGTATCCAGAGACAGCAGAGTTGGGCGGGCATGATCCGTACAGCGCGAGTAAAGCGGCTTCTGAATTAGTAATCGCCGGTTATCGCTCGGCATTTCTGGCAGAGCAGGGCGTGACGGTTGCGGTCGCCAGAGCGGGTAATGTGATCGGTGGCGGCGACTGGTCGGAAGATCGCTTGCTGCCGGATGCAGTGCGTGCATGGCAAAGGCATGAGCGTCTGCAGATACGTCGCCCGGAATCAGTGCGGCCATGGCAACATGTACTGGAACCCGTTTCGGCTTATCTGACCCTGGCGCAACGGGCTTACCATTTGCCGGGGCTGGGCGAAGCCTGGAATTTTGGGCCGGACGAAGTTGCAACGGTGCGTGAAGTTGTCGAACTGGCGCAGGGCGCTTATGGTGGCGGTGAGGTCGATTTTGCACACGACATCATTGGTCCGCATGAAGCAGGTTTGCTGGCGCTGGATGTCAGCAAGGCTCGGCGTGAACTGGGCATACGCGCACGCTGGGATTTGCAGAGCGCGGTGCGCCGAACGATGTGCTGGTATCGCGATTTTGAGCAAGGCGTGAGTGCCAGCGATTTGTGCGAGCGCGACCTGGACGCATTTTTACTCGGTACAGAATAAGGACGCTGCCAGAAAATCCGGCGCAAAGGTAAGTGTGAACAGGAAAAAGTGAGGAAAATGACTTCTATATACTCCCCCCCGGGTATATTTCAAGCTCCTTTATTTTCAAGGAGATCAGATGGAAATTTCTCAAAAGTGGGGGGAGTATATGAAAACAGGCAGTAGTAACGCCAAATCAAGATAGTGAATCGGGTCTGATGAAGATAAAAATGTATGGCACAACGATTTGAACTGTTGACGACACCGATCATCGGTTTGTCGCTCTTGCAGCGTCGGCCGCTGGCGGATACGCGCGGCTATTTTCAGCGCCTGTTTTGCGCAGAGGAACTGGTGGAATTCGGTTGGACGCAGGGTGTCGCACAAGTGAATCACACACAGACACTGGAAAAAGGCAGTGTGCGGGGACTGCATTTGCAATTGCCACCGCATGCCGAAATGAAATTGATTACCTGTCTGCAAGGAGCGGTCTGGGATGTTGCCGTCGATCTGCGTAAAGATTCCCCTACGTTTTTGCAATGGCATGCCGAAGTGCTGTCTGCCGAGAATAAGCGCTCATTCCTGATACCACAAGGGTTTGCGCATGGTTTTCAGACATTGACGGACCATGTTGAAATGTTGTATTGCCATAGTCACGCCTATCAGCCGACGGCGGAAATGGGCTTGAATGTGTTTGACGAGCGGCTGGCGATAGGCTGGCCTTTGCCGGTGACGGCGATGTCTGACAAAGACCGGCAGTGGCTGTTGCTGGATGATGATTTTGAGGGAGTGAACGTATGAAATGCCGACATTGTGGTCAAGCTCTGACGCAGCCTTTTCTGGATCTGGGGAGCGCACCACCGTCGAATGCTTACTTGACTGCAGAAGCATTGCATCAGGCTGAAGTCTGGCTGCCATTGACACTGATGGTGTGCGATGCGTGCTGGTTGGTGCAGACACTGGATTTTACTGGACGCGAAAATCTGTTTGATGCCGACTATGCTTATTTCAGTTCATGTTCGTCGAGCTGGTTACGTCACGCCGAACAGTTTGTGACGACCATACGCGCGCAGCTGGCGCTTGATTCCCAGAGTCTGGTGGTGGAAGTGGCGGCGAATGATGGTTATCTGCTGCAATATGTAAAGGCAGCAGACATTCCCTGCCTGGGTATTGAGCCTACGCAGAGCACCGCCAATGCTGCGCGAGCCAAAGGTATTCCTGTCGTTGAGCGCTTTTTCGGGCGTGAGCTTGCTGCGGAACTGGTCGCGCAAGGGCAGTCGGCGGATCTGACCGTGGCCAACAATGTGCTGGCACATGTGCCTGATATTAATGACTTTGTCGCAGGATTTGCACTGTTGTTAAAACCCGCAGGTGTTGCTAGTTTTGAGTTTCCGCATCTGCTCAACATGGTGCAGCAAAATCAGTTTGATACCGCGTATCACGAGCATTATTCGTATTTGTCTTTGCATGCGGTGCAAACGATATTCGAGCGCAATGGTTTGCAGATCATCGATGTGCAGGAGTGGCCTACACATGGCGGCAGTTTGCGCGTGTTGGCGCAACGTGCCGATGTCAAAGCCAGAGCCGTGCAGCCTGGCGTTGGCGATATTCTGGCGAAAGAACGCGATGCTGGTATAAATGCACTACCGTTTTACCGTGATGTGCAAAGTAGGGCGGAGCAGGCGAAATTCGATCTGTTGGAATTCCTGCTCGATTGCCAGCGCCAGAATCTGCGCGTCGCCGCCTACGGTGCTGCTGCCAAAGGAAATACATTGCTGAATTTTTCCGGCATACGGCCTGACTTATTACCTTATGTGGTGGATATTAATCCGCACAAGCAGGGCAAGTTTCTTCCCGGTAGCCGGATTCCGATTGTCAGTCTGGTGCATTTGCTGGCCGATAAACCTGACAGAATTCTGATTTTGCCGTGGAATTTGCAGGAAGAAATCATGCATGATCTGGCTGCGGTCAAAGAATGGAATGCCCGTTTTGTCGTCGCTATTCCACAATTGCGTCTTCTGTAAAGGAGTTTATTGTGATCGAGATTCATCCCGATGCGCGTATTTCCAAGCTGGCAGATATTGAAGATTCAGTGCGCGGCACCCGCATCGTGATCGGTGCGTTGTCCAGTATCGATAGCTTTGTCAAATTCAAACCCGCGGGCGGCAGCGGTGATGTCGAGATCGGAGAGCGCACCACGATTAATTCCGGTTGCGTGCTCTACACCGGTAACGGTATTCGCATTGGCAACGATGTGGCGATCGCGGCAAACTGTACTTTTGCCCCCGTCAATCATGCATATCAGGATAAAAGTCGACGGATCAATCAGCAGGGCTTTTTGCCAAGCAAGGGCGGTATTGTGATTGAAGATGATGTCTGGATCGGTGCTAATTGTGTGATTCTCGATGGCGCTGTGTTGCGGCAGGGTTGTGTCATTGGCGCGGGTTCTATCGTGCGCTCTGAGGTACCCGCTTTTTCGATTAATGTCGGCGTTCCTTTACGCCGGGTCGGGTGGCGCGAATGAGCGTGCCGACCGCAGCGATGCATGCCACTCTGATTGGCGGTCATGGATTTGTCGGGCGGTATTTGCAGGCGCAATTGCGCAGTCTTGGCTGGATCTGCGATGTGCCGTTGCGCGATGATGTGAGCGTGTTTCAACGCGATCTAGGACACGTCTTTTATTGCGCTGGCCTGACGGCAGATTTTCGTCAGCGCCCGTATGACACGGTGGAGGCGCATGTTGCATTGTTGTCGAACGTATTGCAACAGGCTTCTTTTCTGAGCTTGACTTACTTGTCCAGTACGCGGGTATATGCCGGGGCAAGCACGACGGATGAAGACGCGGTTTTACAGGTACGCTCCCACGTTTCCGGCGATCTGTACAACATTTCCAAGCTGATGGGCGAAAGCCTGTGTCTGAATAGTCAGCGCGATGTCCGGATCGTTCGCTTATCGAATGTTTATGGATTACCTATGCCAACGCAGAATTTTTTGTCCGAAGTGCTGACATCAGCAGCCAAAGACAAATGTGTTGTCTTTCGCAGTTCGCCGCAATCGCAAAAAGATTACATCGCGGTACAGGATGTGGTGCGCTGTCTGCCCATCATTGCACAACACGGCGAAGCAGGAATTTATAATCTGGCCAGCGGCTGCAATGTGTCGAACGCCGAAGTCGCCAGCATCTTGCAGAGGCAAGGAGTACGCTGTGAGTTTCAAAACAATGCGCCAGATATCTTGTTTCCCACCATGAACGTTGCAAAATTACATGCGCTTTGCGGCGCGTCTCACCACGAACTGGCAACGGATTTGCCTACCCTTTACTCACACTATTGCGAGACACCATGAACCCTATTCAGCAATTTGAAGCCGAACGCGCAGCGCGCATAGAACAACTTGGGCAAGACCATGCGTTTCAGGCGCAGTCCCGCGACTGGCTGGAGCAGAGTATGCGCAAACAGTATGTCTATAATTTTTCGTGGCTGGGACGTCCTATTATCCAGAATCCCATCGACATACTGGCGATGCAGGAACTGATGTGGACGGTGCAGCCTGATCTGGTCATCGAGACAGGTATTGCGCATGGCGGCTCCATCATTTTTTCTGCATCGATGCTTGAGCTGATTGCGGCATGTGGTGGTAATCCGGATGCACGCGTTCTCGGCATTGATATTGATATCCGTGAACACAATAAACAGGCGATACTGGAGCACCCGATGTCGAAGCGCATCACGATGCTGCAAGGTTCAAGCGTGGCACCGGAGATTGTCGCGCAAGTACATGCTGCCGCCAAAGATAAGCAAAAAGTGATCGTTTTTCTCGATTCGAATCACACTCATGAACACGTCCTGGCTGAACTGGAAGCGTATGCGCCGCTGGTCAGTAAGGGCAGCTACTGCGTGGTGTTTGATACCTTTGTCGAAGATGTTCCGGCTGATGTATTTGACAGTCGCCCATGGCAGCCAGGGAATAGTCCTAAAACAGCAGTGCATCAGTATCTACAAACACATCCTGAATTTGAGATTGACAAGGCGATGCAACATAAATTGCAGATTACGGTTGCACCGGATGGCTTCCTCAAAAAAATTGCATAAAACGTGGAATATGAAGTAAGGCAGACAGGCCAAAGTCAGATATGTAGAATGCCGTTTATCTGGCTTTGATGACCCGGTTTTTGCCACTCTGCTTTGCTTCATACATCGCTTTATCTGCGCGCTTGATTGCTGCTTCCTGTGGCTCTCTTGGCGCGCGTAAAGCGACTCCGGCACTGAATGTGATAAATAATCGCTGATCGTTGGCCGTGAAAAAATGTTTAGTGAGTTCGCGCTGTACTCTGGTCATCGCTTGTGCGGCTTCTTCTAAACCGGTTTCAGGCATGATGATGACGAATTCTTCGCCGCCATAGCGTGCGATGACGTCAATGGAGCGCAATGTCTGTTTGACGATACGAACGACATGAATGAGCGCCTCGTCGCCTGCCGCATGTCCATGCGTGTCATTTAATTTCTTGAAATTATCCAGATCCAGTAATGCCACGCACAATTCGGTGTTGCGACGGTCTGCGCGGTCGGCTTCGCGTTCGAATACGTCATCCATGCCGCGACGATTCAGGCTGCCTGTCAGTTGATCTTCACGCACTAGTTCGCTCATGTGAGCAAGTTTGTTTTCCAGATCTTTAATGCGCGCTTCGGCTTCACTGACTTCTTTTTGCGCAGCGACAATCATGTCGCGTGAGCGCACAGTTTCTGACTGTACGTTACGAGTGTCATTGAGGATGTTGGCAATAATGGTGGTGACCTCATTGGCACTTTGGGCTGCGCCGATCTTGTGGGAATAGTCATCCATCTTATGTTGATAATTGCCGGTGCTGGTGACCATAATATTGAGGCGATCAATGAAGGTCGCCATCATATTTTTGACCGAAGTCTTGGATTCGGCAATGCTGTTTTTCAGCGTTGCCTGTTTATAGATGACGTCTTTGAGGCTGCGTGTGGCTTCCTGCAGTGCGCGATGATCAATAGGGCCGGCAATCAGATTCTGTACGACTTCTATCTGCCCACGCAGCCAGTTGTCATTTTCAAGTAAATCATGAATATTCGTCAGTAGTAAATCAAACAAGCGCAGTAATAATTCTTGTTGTTCAGCACTGTCGCCACTTTGCAATTCAATCTGAAAGCACAGTTGTTTGAGTCTGCTGGCAACCTGATTCAGGGCGGGTTCGCTTTCTGCTTCTTTGACTGCCAGACCCAATGATTCGGATTCATTTGCCAGTTGTGGTGTTGGCTTGAGTAAGGAGTTTAACGCCAAAGCCAGCGTTCTGTAGAGCAGATCCCGGAGGATTGAAACACGGGGGTCAGAAAGAGGGGCAGCGTCTACCAGTGAGATGCTGCTCAAGCTACTTTTTGTGGGTGGGGTGAGCGGTGCTGGATCGACCAGGCTGATGCCTGACAATGCCGAAGTTGATGCTGATGTTGCTGAAGTCGCAGGTGCTACAGGTTTTGCCACGATCCGTTCGGTCAGCAGTTCCAGTCCCTTGCTGAAATCCGTCCAATTACCGGTTTTGATGGCGCGAGTGAAACGATGGCCGAATGCAGACAAGTCGCTTTGCGAATTTTGCAGACTGGTAGCAAAACTTGCCAGTAAATTTTCAGCTTCAGAGATGGCTGACTCTGCGGGAGCTGTAGTTGCTGGATTGGTAACTGGCTGTTCCGGCACCCCAGCGATGTGGTTGTAGAGCTTTTGGTAGGCTTCCGGTGTCGGCGCAATTCTTTGGATAGCTAATTGACGAAATGTTTCGCGTGCTATGTCCGTTGGGCTTTTGAATGGCGATTGATCTGGTTTGTTTGACATTGTGCTCGTTCAGTATTAACTACGGTGCCCGGATTAGTCTACGAGTTGATTTTTGATTGCATAGTGAGTCAGTTCTGCATTGTGTCGCAATTTCATTTTCAACAGGATTCTTGCACGATATTCACTGATTGTCTTTACTGATAATGATAAATCTCTGGCTATATCGCTCACAGATTTGCCAGAGGCAATCATGGTCATGGTCTGAAACTCTCTGTCTGAGAGCGTTTTGTGTAGCTGGTCTTCGTGTTCCTGATTCAGATTGTTGGCTAATGCTTGTGCCATTTGCGGGCTGACATACTTAAGTCCTGATGCTGCCTGGCGTATCGCGTCGATGATCTGTTCAGGCTGGTAATGCTTGCTCATGTAGCCTGACGCCCCTGCTTTGAGTGAGCGGATGGCATACTGATCTTCACGGTGCTCAGAAAATATCAGAATCTGACTGGCTGGTTTTTCAGATTTAATCTGTTTCAGTACCTCTATACCATTTTTGTCGGGCAGACCGATATCTAGCAACATGACATTGAAATCGAGTTGACGCGATAAGCGTATTGCTTCGAATCCGGTTGTCGCTTCACCTGCAAAACTGATGTCATTGGTAGTGCCAATGATATGTTTGATACCTTCTCTTACCACAGCGTGGTCATCAACGATGAGTAATTTGATTGCTACGGTTTCAGCCATGCATAATCCATTTCTGTATAACTTGGTTGTGGCGCCTTTGTGTCAGAGCTTTGGCGTCATCATGTACTGTATTTTATAAGGGAAGGTGTCGCTATGGTAGACAGAGCGTAAATAATTTGATTTACTCCGTTACAATAGGCTGATGAATACATCTATGGAACAAGAGCAAGACGACGATCAGGATGCAGGTGCTCCTGCGATACCAGTTGGCGTCAAAAATTACATGACGCCGGAAGGTCATCAAAAGATGAAGCAGGAATTTTTACATCTGATGGATGTAGAACGCCCGGAAATAGTGCAAGTAGTGCATTGGGCAGCCTCGAATGGTGATCGTTCTGAAAATGGTGATTATATTTACGGTAAGCGTCGTCTGCGTGAGATTGATCGGCGCATTCGGTTTTTGACTAAGCGGCTCGATATTGCAGAAGTGGTTGATCCTCGTGTACATCATGGTTCGGATCAGATTTTCTTTGGTGCGACGGTCGTGTATGAAAACCAGCAAGGACAAGAAGTCACAGTGTGCATAGTCGGCGTCGATGAATTTGATCCTTTGCAAGGAAAAATCAGTTGGGTGTCGCCTGTTGCACGAGCATTGATCAAAGCCCGGGTGGGAGATTCCGTTATGCTGAAGACACCCGCTGGTATGGATGAGTTGACGATTATTGATGTCAGCTATCCCGAATAAAATTATTTACTCTTCAATACGGTATGAGCCTTACTTACACTCAACTCAATCATCCTTTGCGAGTGCCACTGGCAGCAGAGGTGCACTCACGACCTTCATTAAGGCTGCGTACGCCTGAACTGATCACGCATCTTGCTGTGTATGCCACTGGCGATGCTCATCTTGGCGGGGATAATTTACGGACTCAGCAAGCAATTCTGGCTTCATTTTGCGCACATTTTGGCGTTGCCAGTATTTCGGGTGAAGCCAAGTACTTTTTTCATGATTTCGGGCGATTCAGACTGAAATGGGAGTGCCATACCGAGTTTGCGACGTATTCATTTGTTGAGCATAACGATGAACTGAATGCGATTGTGCCCGATGACTGGGTGGGAAGCCGGATTTTTGAACGGGTGCCATTGCGCCATTTGCCGCAGCAATGGCTGGCTGAATTACATGAAAAAATTATGGTGGCAGCCCACGTTGCGCTGGTTCCTGCTGATAGCGAGGTCGAGGCTGATGCTTCTCTGATGCAGATTTTTGAGGGCGGGGTACTGGTTGGCAGTGAGGTGTTGGGAAATGGGCAGGTCTGGACAGATTTTTTGATTCAGGCGGACGGATTTAGTCGCTTTGTCGTCAAAGATATGGCTTTTCTGGATCAGCAAGCCGGGCGGGTAGCGCAACGGCTGCTCGAAATCGAAACTTATCGCATGATGGCTTTGCTGGGTTTGCCGCATGCACAACGCGCCGCACCAGTACTGAATACGATTGAAAGTGAGTTGGTGACGCTGACTGCGGCAATGACGATGGCCAATAACAACAGTGCCGAGTTGGCCGATACCGATTCTGAACAAGGAATGTTGCGCCAGATTATTGATCTTGCGGCGCGTATCGAAAAATTGTCTTTGGAAAACAGTTACCGGTTCTCGGCCTCAAAAGCTTACTTTACTCTGGTGAATTCACGCATAGAAGAATTGCGGGAAGAGCGACTGGAAGGTGTGCCGACAATAGAAGAGTTTATGGATAGGCGTCTTGCACCGGCAATGAATACCTGCGAAGCGATTGTGCGTCGTCAGGAGACTCTGGCAGAGCGGATTGCGCACACCAATGATTTGCTGCGTACGCGCGTCGGCATCGTTCAAGAGCAGCAAAACCGCAAAATTTTGCAAAGCATGAATAAGAATGCGGCGCAACAACTCCATTTACAGCAGGCTGTTGAGGGTTTGTCTGTTGCGGCAATCACCTACTATGTTGCTGGCTTATTTCAATATGCCGGCAAAGGATTGAAGGCGCTTGGTATTCCGCTGAATCCTGATCTGGTGACAGGGATGCTGATTCCCGTGATCGCTGGTGTTGTCTGGTGGGGATTGCGCAAAATGCATCAGCGCTTATCCTGAGTTTGTTTTATGTTGATTGTTCAGATTGCTGATGATGGCGCTCGACTGAAAGGTAGCTGACTGAAGTCAATCAATGGCATCGATATGCTGATGCCATTGATTGGCTCAAATATACTCCCTCCAGTATATTTAAACACGCCTTTGTTTTTGCTGTGAGTAGCGTATTTTTAGGTATGAATGGGGGGAGTATGTGCTGAGGACGCAAAATCCTGTCAGGAATGTTCTCTGAGAATCCGCGTGACACCATTCAGATGGCGAATGTTGCGCATGATACGAGCGAGGTGCGCACGATCTTCAATTTGTATGGTGAAATGGATATGCGTCATGTCGTTCGCATCGCCATCTTCCATATTGACGTGACTGATATTGGCATCGGACTCACCAATTTCAGCGGCAATACGCGCCAGTGCGCCACGTTCGTTGCTGACGGTAACGACAATCCGACTATCAAAACGGCGATTGAGGTCTTCACCCCAGTTAACGTCAATCCAGCGATCAGGCTCTTTGATATGCAAGCGTTTTGCGTGCTCACAATCATCGGTGTGCACAATCAGGCCCTGATCACGTTTTAGCTGCCCGACGATGCCATCACCCGGTATCGGCAAGCAGCAAGGCGCCAGTTGCACGGATAGGCCTTCACTACCGTAGATAATGACTGGATCACGTTTTGCACTCTGTTTGTCACCATAATGCTGGAACGGAATAGAGGACGAATCATCTTCAACCAGATCAAGAATATGCCTTGCGACCAAGGCCGCCATGCGCTTTCCTATGCCGATATCCGTATAAATTTCGTCAATTTCTTTTGCAGTAGATTCATTGAGTAATTTATCGATGAGCGCATCTGGCAGTTCTGGATTCAGATTGACGGACAATAATGCTTGCGCCAATAGCTGTTTGCCTAATTCTGTGGACTCATTCAGATTGATTGTTCGTAAATAATGACGTATCGCTGATCTGGCTTTGCCAGTGCGTACATACGTTAGCCAGTTTGGTGTGGGACGGGAATCTGGCGAGGTGATGATTTCAACAATATCACCATTTTTCAGCTCAGACCGTAGTGGAACCGGTTCGTGATTGATGCGCGTTGCAATGGCTTGATCGCCAATATCCGTATGGATGTTGTACGCAAAGTCGAGAGCAGTTGCGCCACGTGGCAAAGCGATAATTTTAGATTTTGGTGTAAATACATACACAGAATCCGGGAACAGATCAACTTTGACATGTTCGAGAAACTCAGCGGAATCACCAGTTTGCTTTTGAATATCGAGCAGGGATTGCAGCCATGCGTGGGTGCGATGCTGCAAATCCGACAAACTGCCTTCTTCATTTTTATACAGCCAGTGTGCCGCAACGCCGGACTCTGCGACATGATGCATATCCTGCGTGCGGATTTGAAACTCGACCGGTGTGCCATAGGGGCCGATCAATGTGGTGTGCAGCGACTGATAGCCGTTCGTTTTAGGAATGGCGATATAGTCTTTGAACTTACCGGGCATTGGTTTGTACAGTGCATGCAGGGTGCCGAGTGCGTAGTAACTCTCACGAAAATCACTGACAACAATCCGGAAACCATAGACGTCCAGTACTTGAGAGAAACTCAGGTGCTTGTCGTGCATTTTTCTATAAATGCCGTACAGTGTTTTCTCGCGCCCATACACTTCCGCCTGTAATCCTGCCTCGCGTAGTGAAGTTTTCACGGCGTCCATGATCTTGTTGACCACTTCGCGACGATTGCCGCGTGCCGCCTTGACTGCTTTTGACAATGTGCGGTAACGCATCGGATACAGGTGAGAAAACGCTAAATCCTGTAATTCACGATAGATATTGTTCAGGCCGAGCCGATGCGCGATGGGAACGTACACATCCATCGTTTCACGCGAGATGCGACGTTTCTTTTCTGGCACCATGACACCCAGGGTGCGCATGTTATGGAGGCGATCAGCAAGCTTGACCAGAATGACGCGGACATCCCGCGCCATCGCCAACAACATTTTGCGAAAATTTTCTGCCTGAGCTTCGATCTGGCTTTGAAATTCAATTTTTTCGAGCTTGGATAAGCCATCGACAAGCGTTGCTACCGGCGCGCCAAAACGTTCAATCAGTTCTTCTTTTTTGACATCCTGATCTTCCATGACATCATGCAGCAGCGCCGCCATGATGGCCTGTACATCGAGCTTCCAGTCGGCGCAAATTTCGGCGACAGCAATTGGATGAGAGATGTAGGGTTCGCCAGACTTTCTCACCTGGCCGAGATGCATTTCATCCGAAAAGCGATAAGCTTCTTTGACCAGCTTCAGATCGGCTGGTGACATGTATTCGGATAATTTTGCACTCAGTGCAGTGGTGGAAGCCACGCCAGTGCTGGCGGGTGTATTGCGCATGGCGCTAGCGGAGGATGGAGCTTGATTTTTTGGAGCGGGAACTGAACCCTGAGTTTGCATAGGAGTGACGGATCCTGTGTCGGCCGGTTTTGTTGTTACAGATGAATTGCCATTGATGATGTTCATCCTGCTACTCCCGGCCGATAAATATTGCTGCTACTTGCTTCGGTCGCCAGACAGAATTAAACCGGAACTTTTTTCAACATTTCGATGCCGATTTTACCCTGTGCGATTTCGCGCAATGCAACAACTGTTGGCTTATCTTTTGCTTCGACTTTTGGTGTATGACCTTGCAGCAATTGGCGTGCGCGGTAGGTGGCGCACAATGTCAATTGGAAGCGGTTAGGAATTTGCTTCAATGCGTCTTCAATAGTAATACGTGCCATAGTTTTTCCTAAAAATACAAATGATGTCGTGATGTAATTGGTTTAGTCTGGATTGGCGTGAATGCCAAGCTGGGCAAACAGATCGATATTTCGCGTTGCCTGTTGTGCAAATCTGCAGCGTGTCGCTTTGATAATAGAGTTCAATTCGGACAGCGCAGTTGCAAAGTCTTGATTAATAATAACATATTCGAACTCCGGAGAGTGCGCCATTTCACCGCCAGCCGCCAAAATTCGACGAGTAATCACATGAGGTTCGTCCTGGCCGCGTTTTTTGAGTCTTTCTTCCAGCGCAGGAATCGATGGTGGCAAGATAAAAATGCCAACAGCACCAGGGAATTGCTTTCTGACCTGTTGAGCACCCTGCCAGTCGATTTCCAGTAGGACGTCGGTACCGGCATGCATTTGTTTTTCGATCAGAATGCGAGAGGTGCCATAGTAATTGCCGTGTACTTCAGCCGATTCCAGGAATTCGCCTTGAGCTTTGCGTTCAAGGAAATCTTCGGCGCTGGTGAAGTGATATTCACGTCCATCCTGTTCGCCCGGCCTTGGGGCGCGAGTCGTGTAGGAGATGGAGAGTTTAATCGCTGGCTCTTGTGCAAGCAGGGCGTTGACCAGTGTTGATTTGCCAGCACCGGAGGGCGCGGCGACAATAAACAGGCTGCCAGCCGTAGAAGTATTTGGAAGCATCATTGATCCTTGGGTCAATTCAATCATCAGTCATCGGTAAAAAGCAGAGGGAAGTACTTGTGTTCCAATATATATCAGTTGTAAAACGTGTACTTGATGCCTTTGCTTATTCCAGGTTTTGTACCTGTTCACGGATTTGCTCAATTAATAATTTCAATTCCATCGAGGCATCAGCCAATTCTTTAATGGCTGCTTTGGAACCTAGGGTATTGGCCTCGCGGTTTAATTCCTGCATCATAAAATCCAGTCTTTTACCCACTTGCCCACCTTTTTTCAGTATGTGCCTGGTTTCAGTTAGATGTGCGGCGAGCCGTGCAAGCTCCTCCGCGACATCAACCCGAATGCCGTAGACAGTTACTTCTTGCCGAATTCTGTCTATTGCTTCTTCGCGCGAAATAGTCTGCGTGTGCGTGCCGGGTGTCGCATTGACTAGCCCCAGTGCTTCCTCCAGTTTGGTAATTGCCTTTTGCTGGAATTGCTGCACCGCTTGCGGCATCATCGGCGTGATTCTGGCAACAATCTCCTCCATCGCAGAAATCCGGTTCAGCAATACCTCGCAAAGTGCCGCGCCTTCACGTTCTCGACTGACGATGAACGCCTCTAGCGTGGCATTGATGGTGCTGGAAATAATGCCCTGTAAATGTTCGGCATTGACTTCTGCCTCTTCGATGACACCGGGCCAACGCAGGAGTTCATTGGTAGTCAGTGGAGCCGCATCGGGAAAGGTGCTGCGCAAGCTTGCCTGAAATTGCGCCAACTGATTCAACAGTGGCAGATTGAGGGCTTTGGTATCACTATCGGCATTTTTTTTACCGAAGCTGAATCGGCATTCGACTTTGCCTCGGGCGAGTCGGCGGGAAATGGCGTCTCTGAATAAGGATTCTATTGACCGGAAATCATCATTAATTCTGAACTGAAGATCCAGAAAGCGTGAATTGACACTTTTTATTTCTATTGTCATCGTGCCTGCATCAGTTTCCTGAGTGCTGCTGGCGTAGCCAGTCATGCTGTAAATGCTCAAAATACTTCCTTCAAATGTTTTGCTGCGAAGATGTCTGTTGGAGTCTGGCTGGGCTGGCGAGATAGAAAATTAATTCCTTTCCATCATGATATTCTTTACAAATACCTTATTTATCAACACAATCGCTTCTGTATAACGCGATTGGATAATAGATGGCCGCACAAAATAATGCCCCTTTGCCAGATGGCCTGGAAATAGCCGGATACCGTATTGTAAAGAAAATTGCTTCCGGTGGCTTTAGTATCGTGTACCTTGCCTCCGATGAGGATGGCAACGCTGTTGCCATTAAGGAATATTTGCCTAGTTCCCTGGCGTTGCGACAGCAGGGCGAACTGGTACCAGCAATTTCTAATGAAAATCTGCCTATTTATCGCATAGGATTGAAATGCTTCTTTGAGGAAGGCAGGGCGCTTGCGCGTATCTCTCATCCGAATGTCGTCAGCGTGGTGAATTTTTTTAGGGCGAATGAAACCGTTTACATGGTGATGGCCTACGAATCTGGTCGCTCACTGCAAGAACATATTTTGCGCCGCCGTGATAAGGGTGATAAACCTTTAGTGTCTGAGCGCTTTATCCGGCGCATGTTTAATCAGGTGATGAACGGTTTGCGGGAAGTACATACCAATAAGCTGTTGCATCTTGATCTGAAGCCCGCAAATATCTATCTGCGCCTCGATGGAACGCCTATTTTGCTGGACTTCGGCGCTGCGAGGCAGACATTAAAAACTGATTTGCCTAAGTTATATCCTATGTACACTCCGGGTTTTGCTGCGCCGGAGTTGTATCAAAAAAATGGTAATCTGGGCCCTTGGACAGATATTTACAGTATCGGCGCGTCCATTTTTGCTTGCATGGTGGGGGCGCCGCCGCAGCCATCAGACCAGCGCAGAAGTAGCGATAAGATGGAAGGGCATTATCGGAAGCTGGAAGGCTTGTATTCGACTGAGTTGATTGAGGTGGTACGGTGGTGTCTGAAAATGGATCCGTTGGAGCGACCACAGAGCGTGTTTGCCCTCCAAAAGGCGCTCGCGGTCAAAGCTGAGCCACAAAGAGAGTTAAGTTTTTTTGAAAAAATTTCTCATAAAATTTCTGCACTGTTTGCCGACAAAAAAAAGAAACGTCCAGAAAGTGAACACACCACAATACAGGAAAGTACATTAAATTAAGTATCGTTTAAGTATCATTTAAGTAGCGTATTACTTGAGTACTGTTTTTGATGCGGTTAAATCTATAGCGAACTACTGGGTTAAAAAAGCCATCAGATACCGTACTTTACTTTAGTGCCGATTGTGTAATTTTTTTGCAGTTTTGTATCATTATTTTGGCTTGTCCAGATTATCTATTCGTTTATGCGTTTTTCCGTCTATCAAGAAAGTCATATCGGTGGCCGCAAGGTCAATCAGGATCGCATGGGCTACAGCTTTACGCGTGACTCGATCTTATTGCTTTTGGCTGATGGAATGGGGGGGCATATCCTTGGGGAAATGGCAGCTGCCATAGCGATGCAGACCATTGGTAATTTGTTTCAGCAGCAGGCGCATCCGATGATAGGTCGCCCTGAACGTTTTATGGAAGATAGTTTTCTGGCTGCGCATCAGGAAATTCATCGTTATCGCATCATTAATAACTTACCCGAAACTCCCCGGACAACGATTGTTGCCTGCCTTATCCAAAACGGATATGCATATTGGGCGCATTGTGGCGATTCCCGCCTTTACTGGATTCGTCAAGGCCATATTTTATTGCGGACCAAAGACCATTCTCGTTTAGAAACCCTGATTGCTCAGGGTAAAGTGGATCCTGCAGAAAGGCACACTCATCCAGACCGTAACAAGCTCTTTAATTGTCTGGGCGCGCCTAATGCGCCTATTGTTGAATTGTCTCGTCGTGCGGCCCTGCAGCCTGGCGACCTGATTTTATTGTGCTCAGATGGTTTATGGTCGGTTTTGCCAGATCATATGCTGGCACAACGTCTGCATGAGCACACCATCGTGCGTGCGGTGCCTGAGTTAATCCGTTCTGCCGTTGATATTGCTGGCAAACAAAGTGATAACGTCACCGCGCTCGCAATGATGTGGGAAGGCGATGAGCGGCTTGAAGATGCCACCGTGATTTCCACAAATACATTACCGATAGGTTCAGTGACGACAACAATTCAGGCGCCGCTGGATGCGACTGATGTTGACAGCAATGATCATGACGTCTTTAACGACGCTGAAATAGAGAAGGCGATTGCAGAAATACGCAACGCCATTCACAAATCCTCCCGTATTACTACAAAAAATTAAATCATGATGTCTCATACTATTCGCCCTGGCGGGCGCGCAGCGGATGCTTTGCGTCCCGTTGTTATCAGTCGCCATTACACTAAACATGCTGAAGGATCGGTATTGATTGAATTTGGCGATACCAAAGTTATTTGTACGGCCAGTATCGAAGAAAAAGTCCCGGGTTTTCTCAAAGGAAAAGGTCAGGGCTGGATGACTGCAGAATACGGCATGCTGCCGCGTTCAACGCATAGCCGTATGGATAGAGAAGCTGCCAAGGGAAAACAATCAGGTCGCACGCAGGAAATTCAACGCCTGATTGGACGCTCTTTGAGGGCTGCTTTTGATCTTGAAGCCTTTGGTGAGCGTACATTGCATATTGATTGCGATGTGATTCAGGCAGATGGGGGTACTCGCACGGCTTCTATTACTGGTGCGATGGTTGCAGCGCATGATGCCTTCAGTCGCCTCGTGAATGCCGGTTTGATTTCACAGATTCCACTGAAGCATTTTGTCGCAGCCATCTCCGTTGGTGTATATCAGGGGGTGCCGGTATTAGATCTTGATTATCCGGAAGACTCTGCTTGCGATACTGACATGAATGTCGTAATGACAGAAACTGGTCATTTCGTTGAAGTGCAGGGGACTGCTGAAGGCGAGGCATTTGATCGTCAGACCATGAATCAATTACTGGATCTGGCCGCTGATGGTATCGCTGACCTGATTGCTTTGCAAAAGCAGGTACTTGGTCTTGCTATTGCTTAAACGGAGTTTTGGTCTATGACGCGCAAAATTGTTCTCGCTTCCAATAATCAGGGAAAGCTGAAAGAGTTTTTTCAGATATTGGCACCGCTTGATATCGAGCTGGTGGCTCAATCTGCATTCAACATTCCAGACGCAGAAGAACCTTACCCGAGTTTTGTTGAAAATGCGTTGACTAAAGCACGACATGCTTCGCGCTTAACGGGGTTGCCTGCGCTGGCGGACGATTCTGGTATTTGTGTCAATGCGCTGGGCGGCGCGCCGGGCGTATTGTCTGCACGCTATGCAGGTGCGCCCAAATCGGATCTCCGTAACAATCAGAAACTGGTTGCTGATCTCGCTGGTTATGCGGATAAATCCGCTTATTACTACTGCGTACTGGTGTATGTTCGCTCCGAACATGATCCGCAGCCTGTGATTGCGGATGGTATTTGGTCTGGTGAAATACTGGATACGCCGCGTGGCGAAAATGGCTTTGGCTATGATCCGCATTTCTGGATTGCCTCTGCGGGTAAAACTGTTGCGGAACTGTCGTCAGAGCAAAAAAATCAATTATCTCATCGTGGGCAGGCGTTAAAGGTTTTAGTGGAAAAACTAAAATGATACCAATTAAACCTGTCTCAACGCTGGCGCCTGGTGTGCCTAAAAGTACTATCGACTTGACGCACATACCTTTAGATGTTGCTTCTAAATACCTTGCCCCAGGTAGTTTGTCCTTCAGTGCGCTCCCGCCGCTTTCTTTGTATATTCATTTCCCCTGGTGCGTCAGAAAATGCCCTTATTGTGATTTTAATTCGCATGAAGTGAAGGGGAGTTTCGATGAAAATACTTATCTGTCGGCGTTACGGGCAGACCTGGAGTCTTCGCTGCCTTTAGTCTGGGGACGCAAGATTCATACAGTATTTATTGGCGGTGGCACGCCAAGTTTGATGTCAGCGGCAGGCTTGGATCGTTTGCTGTCAGACATTCGAACTTTGTTGCCAATAGACAGTGATGCTGAAATTACGATGGAATCTAATCCGGGGACTTTTGAAACAGACAAGTTCCGCTCTTATCGACAAAGCGGCGTCAATCGCCTGTCGATTGGTATTCAGAGTTTTCATTCTGGTCACTTGTCATCGCTTGGTCGCATTCACGACGGCGACGAAGCCAGACGCGCGGTAGAAATTGCGCAAGCGCACTTTGATAACTTCAATCTTGATCTGATGTTTGCCTTGCCGGGACAGACACTCGATGAGGTTCATCAGGATGTCGATGCGGCACTTGCCTTTGCGCCTCCACATTTATCTCTTTACCACCTGACGCTTGAACCTAATACCTATTTTGCTAAATATCCACCAGTCATTCCAGATGATGACCTGAGTGCAGAAATGCAAGATGTGATTCATGCACGCATGTCAGACGCTGGATACTTCAATTACGAGGTATCTGCCTACGCAAAACCGGGAAAACAGGCAAAACATAATCTGAATTATTGGAACTTTGGTGACTATCTGGGTATCGGTGCCGGGGCACATTCCAAACTGACTTTTCCGCATCGCATTGTTCGTCAGGCCAGATATAAGCAACCTCAAACATTTATGGAGGCAAGCCTGAAGGGCAATGCCGTACAAGAGGCTGCTGAGATTGAGGTAGCCGATCTCGGTTTTGAATTCATGCTCAATACGTTAAGGCTGCATCAGGGGTTTTCCGTTAACCTGTTTCAGGAAAGAACGAGCCTGCTGCTGAACTCCATAGAAAAAGAATTGCTGGAAGCTGAGAGTAAAGGTCTACTGTCAAGAGATCACCAACGTATTGCACCTACACCTTTAGGCCGACGTTTTTTGAATGATTTACAGCAGCTATTTTTGAAAGAGTGAAATAGCCGCATGACCGCGCCGCGCTTCACTGTACAAGACATAGCAGGTAATTACGCCGTCATCATTTGAGTGCTAGTATCGCTGTATTCTGCGATACACAGTGAATAACAATAGGTTGAGTAAAAATAGTTATGGTTCAAACACAAGGATTTGCGACCCTCTTGCCAGTAATGAACGACAAGCAGCAATTAGTCGGTCTATTACCGGACTTCGAAGACTTACCGATTGTTGATGTGCTCAATATTATTCAGGCTTGGAAAGGTTTGGATTTTTTTGAAAAACTACCTGATCTGACGCTGTTGCTTCCTGTCGATGACCCTGCTTCGTTGCCGAATGATATCGATAGCCGTTTTCAAGGTTCGCGCATGATGTTATGTGTTCCTGAATCCGCTTGTGCGGATAAAGAAGTGCAGTTGAAGTTAAAGCATTTCGTTTCGCGTGGGATAGGTGTGTTGGTCGATGAGTTGGCCATGAACAAAGACCTGGTCTGGCCAGAGACCAAACAATTTTCTGTGAACTGTTCCAAAGGGGTTCCGGTAGCGGCCAGACTGTGGTTGTTGCGACTCAATGGTGGAACACATCTGGCAAAGAATATTGCTGATGCTAATACCTTGGCGCAGTCGATGGATGCGGGATTCAAATTATTCTGTGGTGACTACGCTTTTCATCCGCCGCAAAAAAATAAAACTGCGGATGGATCAGCCAGAACACGACTCCTCAAATTACTTGGCCTCGTTGCACGTGATGCGGAATCTCGTGAGCTGGAAGAATTATTCAGGCAGGATGCTTCGCTCTCCTTTATGTTGTTTAAGTTAGTCAGTTCTGCAGCTTTTGCACAAACGGTCAGAGTCAGTAGTTTTGGTCAGGCGATCAACTTATTGGGACGCAGACAGTTGCAGCGTTGGTTGCAATTACTCTTGTATGCGCGTAACCAAAATACTGGAATTGGCTTGAATCCTTTGATGCCGCGAGCTGCATTCCGAGCCAGCCTGATGGAGGCACTCTGTCACCACCACGGTGCATCAAAGGATGCATTGGATTGTGCATTTATGGTCGGTATGTTTTCTTTGCTGGATAAATTGTTTGGCAGTTCGCTGGAAGAAGTATTGCAACCACTAAATTTGCAAGAAGATGTTCTTGATGCGTTGCTGCATAGAACCGGTGAGTTGGGGCAATTTCTGAATCTGGTTGAATGCGCAGACAGAAAAAACACGGATAACATTGCAAATATGGCGGCTACCTTGCAAATTGATCGTGATATTTACTATGGCAGCCTTATCAAAGCCTATGGCTGGGTGAATCAGGTTTGCCGGGATATGTGATGACAAGAGCATCTTCTGTGATTGACGATTGGGATCTGGGCGCCACCCTGGGAGAGGCCGTATTGTCCTTGCAGGGGGACGCATTGGACGAAGAACTTAATCGGATTGTCCGTCTTGTATTCGATGATTATGCGGCTTCTTATTCTCATATACGACCGGATACTTACCCAGAGACGGATGCACGATGGCAGCATGTGTCCGCAGAAAATTTTTACGTCATCTCCGGTAAAAATGGCCAGTATAACGAAGCAGATCTGCAAAAATTAAATGTGCTCGCGGGATTAACTGCTCGCCTCTTTGCGACTCGCGCCCGTCTGGATAAGGTGCAGCAGGAATCTGCTCGTGCACAATTACGACAAAACCAAATACTTGAGCAAATCCATGAATCTGTCATTACGATGGATTTGGCTGGCTTTATTTTGAGTTGGAATCGTGGTGCAGAAAAAATGTTCGGTTACTCTTCGCAAGAAGTGATCGGGAAAAATATTCTGTTTTTGTACGATGATGAAGATGCCGAAGCCTCAGGATTATTTGATGCATTTCTGGAACATGGTGGACGTGAAATGGAAGTGCTGCGTCGAAAAAAATCCGGAGAAGTATTTTGGGCGAGTCTTAGTCTTTCTTCGTTATGCGATCAGGATGGACAGGCGGTGGGTATCATCGGTTACCTGAGTGATATCACACAACGTAAAGAGGCCGAGAAAAAAATTAACCGCCTTGCTTACTATGATTCGCTCACCTCTCTGCCGAATCGTAGCTTGTTCAAACAATTGGTTGATAACGCACTTTTGCAATCGCAGCGCAGTAATAGCGTAGGCGCATTGCTGTTCGTTGATTTGAATCGTTTCAAGCCAATCAACGATACGCTGGGGCATCATATTGGCGATTTGTTATTAGTACAGGTAGCAGAAAAATTTCGTCTGGCATTACGGGAGAACGATATTGTTTCCCGCCTTGGGAGCGACGAATTTGCGATTGCTCTACTCGATATTAATCAACATTATCATGCCATTTTAGTTGTGCAGAAATTGCTGGCAGTCATGGATGGATTATTTTTAGTCGAGGGACATGAGTTGCGTTTAGGTGCCAGCATCGGCATCAGTATTTTCCCGCAAGACGGGCAAGATGCTGATACCTTGTTGCAAAAAGCTGATATCGCGATGTACAAAGCAAAGCGTAGTAACGACAGCGCTGCCGGAAGCTATGTTTTTTATAATCAAAACATGAACCAGAGTGTGGCTGGCCGCCTCTATCTTGAGTCTGGCATGCGAAGGGCGCTTGATCAGCAAGAGTTTTTTGTCTTATATCAACCCAAAGTGGACATTCTCAGTGGGAAAATGATTGGTGTGGAAGCACTGTTGCGCTGGAATCACCCTGATAAAGGGATTGTTCCACCAAGTGAATTCATTCCTGTTGCGGAAGAAACCGGCCTGATTTTGCGCCTGGATGCGTGGGTACTTGAAACGGCCTGCCAGCAAGCTCACATCTGGCAAATGCAAAATGTAACCCCGTTCAGAATTGCAGTGAATGTCTCTGCCAGGGAGTTTACGGCTAATTTCCCGGAGCGGATCAAAGCGGTGCTCAGTAAATACCAGATATCGCCAGCATGGCTGGAGGTTGAAATTACAGAAAGCATGCTAATGCATAGCGCGGAGAGCGTTATTGCGATCATGGAAGAAATTACCAATCAGGGCGTTTCTCTGGCATTGGACGATTTTGGCACTGGTTACTCCAGTCTTTCCTATCTCAAGCGTTTTCCCATTGAAACTTTGAAGATTGATCGTTCATTTATCATGGGAACGCCTAATGATCATAATGATAATGCTATTACAAAAGCCATCATCATGATGGCAAAACAATTGAAATTGAAAGTGATTGCTGAGGGCGTTGAGACCATTCAACAGCTTGAATTCTTGCGTGAGGCCGGATGTGATGAGGTTCAAGGATACTTTTTTTCAAAACCAATTGCCCCCGAATTAATTTTGCCTCTGTTAAACAAGGATTTTCAATCACAATCATAAGGATGGTATTGCTGTTGTTGGCCTTGCAGGTTATAATTTAAAGCTTGGAAGCTTGGCAGAGCGGTTGAATGCACCAGTCTTGAAAACTGGCGAGGTGTTAAAGCCTCCGTGAGTTCGAATCTCACAGCTTCCGCCAACGAATACGAAAAAGCCCTTGATAATCAAGGGCTTTTTTATTTTCGGCATTTATTATTGACCGGCCGCCAAGCGTTCAAAATACGCAAATTGGACTGAGTTGCGGAGACGATCTCCGCAACCCCTGTATTTATCGGGTCGGTTTGACCTCCTCACCGATACGGCGATACACTTTTTCTGTGATCTGTTTGTCATTATGTCCAAGCAATTTGCTGGCATCGTGCAAACTCGCGATTTCGCTGGCTGCTTTTGATCGGATATCCCTAAATTGAAACTTCTCAATTTTGCCAGCAAGGTGTTCATTTCCATCAAGCCTGGTTTTTTCCGCTGCAGACGACCTGGCCTTCTCAAAACGCAAGCGCAAGGTCCATTTGTTCAACGGCTGATCCTGTTTCGTAGTAACGATATAAGATTTGTTAATGCGGTGGGGCCGAGCAAGAATCTGATCGAGTGCAAGGCCAAGCTCCGAACGCACACCATTGATATCAAGCATGATTCTCAAGAATTTCTTGGTTTTGCCTTGTTTGACATGCAGTGCACCGTCGTAGATATCAGACTCCAGCATGCGCAGCACGTCGCTTGGTCGTTGACCAGTTAAATAGGCCATATCCATCGCATCACGCAACTCGAAAGGGGCGAGGGCATATACAGCCTCCCATACATCCTTTGAAGCGTAAAAATCCCTGGGCTCCTCCTTATTCTTGCGCACTCCACGGCAAGGGTTTTCTTGTACGGTATATCCCCATTCTCGTGCAATGTTGAAAATATGCGACAACAACGCCAATTCCCTGTTTGCGCGGACCTTCGCCGTTCTCACATCTCTATAAGCGGCAATCATCTGCGGCGTAATAGCGTCAATAGGCGCAGAGTCAAATACTTTACGCAACTGCCGTATTGAGTCGACATTATCTTTCTGAGTGCTTCGCGCCTTATCCGGTAAGATAAATCGCTCATAGCGGTCAAAAATATGACACATCAGACCAGTTTCAACCGGCGCAGCAACACACTCCAGTTCAGCCCATTTTCGTTTAGCCTCGTTCAAGTCCTTACCCAAAGGAATTTCCAAACGCTTACCAACTTCATCGCGCCCGTTGTAGTAATAACTTGTCCACAGCTTGCCACTCTTCAGCCTTTTAGATCGTTTAAGCATTTTTGGCGGTAAATCGCGTGAAGTGGTTTTCGGTCTCATAGCAAGAGTCAAGGTAATTTAGAAAAATCAGGCACCCAAGGCGCTGTTGGTGCAAAGCTGGCCGGATTCACGCCGGCCAGCTTCAAGCGTGCGTACAAACGGCCGACCACAGGCTCGCCGTTACGCTTCAAGTGATACACCCAGCCATTGTTCACCAGCCAGGTCACCTGATCATGCTTACGCGGACACCCCGTTAACGACGCCAGCTCCTCCGTCGACAAAGTCTCAGATTCCACCTTCGTCTCAAAAATAGAAGACATTGCCCCACCTATCGGCTCAATAAAACACAATCATTCAGCGCACCCGCAAGCTTAGACACCGCCTTACCAAGCACCCCCACGTCCACCGGTGCGAACAACGC
Organism: Undibacterium sp. SXout7W; assembly: GCF_049339385.1. Taxonomy (NCBI): domain Bacteria; kingdom Pseudomonadati; phylum Pseudomonadota; class Betaproteobacteria; order Burkholderiales; family Oxalobacteraceae; genus Undibacterium; species Undibacterium sp. SXout7W. Next base: position 181,881 of record NZ_JBMPPF010000004.1, read on the forward strand.
ATGACAATACTGCGCTGCCGCGTCAGAACTGACTAATACAGCCAAAGCCCGCGCCTCATCCTCAGTCAAATACGCAATTAGCTTAATCGTCCTCATGAGACTCCCAACGACTCCGCCACCACACCGGCCACCACCTCCACATCCACGCCCAACATCGAAGCCGCCTCACGCAACCTGACAGCATCCTCCTTGCCAGGAGCAAACGTCACCGCATACGCCTGCAAAATCCGATGTTTAGGCACAATCATGCCGCCCCCTCATCACACAAAATTGCCTTAATGTCAGAGATCGGCAACGTCGTCAGTTCATGCAAGCGAATCACAAAAGAAGCGCCAACAGGCAGGCGGCCGTTGCGAAGCTTACTAATCACTGGCGGCGCGACCTCCAGCGCCCGCGCCAAAGCAGCATCGTTTTTCAGACCGGCCATTTCACGCGCTCTATCCAGTAAGACACTGCTTTGGACAGGATTGATTTTGATTTCGTGGAATTTTTTCATGCTGCACCTTTCATTAGATTGACTGACACACCGCATACGCCAAAACGGTCATATGCATCGTTAAATACTGCTGCTGATTCTGTAGCGATCGCAAAGTAGTGATACTCCGCCGTCGCCGTTCTTACCGTGACGCGAAAAAACATAACGACAATCCTTTCATGGCCTATTTTTCGCGCTGGAAAACCCAGCACTTAACAGAAGAAGAGGGCGTGGCCAAAGGCGATTGAACACCGCGCAACGCGCTGTTAATCACCTTGTTTGCCTCGATAAACTTGCGCCGTGTGCTGGTCTTCAGCACTTTTTTAAGGTCGCGCAGAGGTGGCACCTGCTGACGTTTCTCAGTGGCCACCTGTAAAAAATGATTCAAATTGACAGCGATCAGACCAGGATCGCGAGAATGATTCAGCACAGACAAATCACCGTTGTCCAGATAGTCAAAAGCCTCCCAAAATTCCTGCACCAATACATGATCGTTATTAATCACCTGCTGACGCTCCTCCGCCATCGTCACAATCTGCTTCTTAAGCTCAAGCAACTGCATATCAGACAGCTTCACCACCAACGCTAAAGCATCCGCCAGCGACAACATCTGCGCATGCGTCTCCACCAGACGCGGCATCTTGATATTCTTGTTTTGGCGCAGCTCTTTAAGATAAATAGGCGTGTTTGTACCTACCAGTTCCATAACGGCTTTCTCGCGCTTGGTAGCTGCCAAAATGAAGCCTGAAACCTGTTCAACAGACATATATTTCAGCTTGTCTGCCGCTTCGCCAGACGCGGCCGTCTGCGTAGAGCGGTCAAAATACAAATGCACAATGCGCGACAATATCGCCTCAGATGCATTCACCGGGTTGTTTTGAGATATCACGATAGACCCACGAAAAGGCGGCTCGTAAGTCTCATTGCCACCTGTCGCCATACCCCTGGCGCGCGTGCTGCGGCCGTTATAGGCTGTCTTCAGCTCATCCCAATCAAAGGACTTCACATGGCTTTTTTCATCGCCCATGCGTTCGCGGTCAGATTCAATCAGCACCACAGGCAAGCCAGATACCTGACTAAAGTTACGTGCACGGGCGGCCAGGCTTGATTTGCTGGGATCGAAACCTTCATAGCCATTGCGGCCAAACAGCTTCCAAAGAAATTCAATCAGCGTCGATTTACCAGCCCCAGCTTCGCCCACCACCTCAAGGAAAGGGTAAGACGATTGCTTAGACCTGATCTGCTCCGCAAACAAAGAACCAAACCAAAAGGTGAGGGCGACCAGACCCTTGGCACCAAAAGCCGTCCAAATCAATTCCAGCCAGTCAGTCCGGTAATCATTGCGGTCGCGGTTGATCGTCAGATGTACAGATTTATTCAAAGACTTGATCGACAGCTTGCCGATATCAAAGAAATCCTCGCCGTTCACCTCATTCAATACACCGTCTTTCATTGCCACGTCACCCAGCACATAACAGCCATGCTCAAGGCTGTAACCGATGTAATCGATAGTATCCACGCGCTTGATGTTGTAAAGCTGGTCCCCAAGAATACGGTCAAGCTGCTGGCTGCTGCCGCTAAACATCGCACCCGCACCCATCCCCAGCAAACGCTTCTTAAACTCCGCAGAACTCGCGATCTGCGCTGCCGTAAACGTATTCTTTACCGGCTTGCCATCATGCGGAAATGACACCCGAAAGTAATACCAGCTCTCATTCGTGACCAGGTTCTCCTGAAAATACAACGCGCGCGGCAAACAATTCGCTATCTCATACACCGTGCTCGATGTCACCAGCGCCTGATCGCGCAAGGCATACTCAGATAATCTCTGCGCGTCCTCACTCCTATCCTGATGCTCCCGAGCCTTGTTGTACCTCTCCAGATCCAGCTTGAACCAAAATAAACGGTTCCCAAAATCAAAATAAAACTCCGTCTGACCACCATCATGCTTATAGATCAGCAACGCCTTCTCCGTTGACGTCCGTGCCAGCAACAAATCACCGTGATAGCGATACTCCTCAATGTCCGCATCCGACAACAAACCGCGCTGATGCGCATCGTTCCAATCCAGCTTACTTTTACCCTTTTGTGGAATCTGCGCCGCCACACACTCCCAGCCCGCCACCTTCGCCTTCGCAACATGCTTCTTCGTAAAACTTCGCCCCGCAGCATCCCCATCCAGCGCCCATACCAGCGTGCAATCCTGATTGCCACGCGAGGCTGCATAAAGACGCAAAGCCTCCTCTGGATAGTTATTGCAACTGCCCAACGCCACCGCCGCAATACCGTGATGCATCAACGCCAGCGCATCAAAAATTCCCTCCACCAGCCACAACGCATCCACGTTCTGAATCACCACCGCATCAGGCTTCCACCACAGACCGTAATACTTCGTCCCATACTGAAAATGCGCCTTCTTCTTACCAAAACGGTACGGCTGATCGATCAGTCGTTCCCAATACCCATTCGCAAACGGAAACCGCACCGTCGCACTGCCAATCTTCAATTCCTGGTCAAAGTAATACTCCTGCGTATACATCCCCTGCACCCGCGCCAGATCAAAACCACGGCCATGCTGCATATACGCGTCCGCCGCAATATGCGGATTCTTATTCTCCGGCGTCGGCTTAAAGCGATCCGACCAATGATCAAACAAATCCGGATACAACTCCTTCACATGAAACGTCTCACCGCAATTATTCAAGCGACCACAACGCAACACCCAGGGATGATCCGCATTCGTGTACAACTCTTTCTTCCTACACGCAGGGCACTCGCCCCCACGCAACATCCCGCTCGTCTCCGGCTTAAACTTAAATTCCGCCAGACGCTGCGAAATCTCGTGATGAAGTGATGAATCCATAATCAACTATTCAAAATCGCCAGCAGCCCGGCGCTTAAAATCAGGCACAGAGGCCTTTGGTGAGAGAGGAGAGGGCACAGGCCGCCCCCACAAATGCGCTGGCACACGACCACGCCAGCAATGCGCTATCGCTGCCAACGTCGCCAAAATCAAAGGCGAAGCACACTCAAGTGGTATCGAAATACGAAGCGCACGATGCACTCGCTCTAACTCTTCTTTGCTGACAGTTGGAATCGGCATCATTCATTTCCGTTACGTTGTGATGAAAATGATTTCGCTTGTTTCTGACGCTCACGATATTCACGTTGACGCTGCGCACCTGATTTCGAGTCAGGACTACGAGGTCGACCTCTGCGCGGCTGACGAAATAGGTCGACGGTGAACTTATCTTCTGCTTGTTTCATCACCATTCCCCCGCCATACCACCTAAGTCGTGTATCACTTCACCAATTAAACTTTGGCAATACAAACGACTCATATCAGGCCCACTTCGAAGTGACGCAATCAACCGGTGTATTTCCCTCGCCAACACAAAACGCGATGCAAACGTCAAACCCATGATCAACTCCTAAAACGACAGGCAAAAAAAGCCCCTCATGCCTGAAAACAGGCATGTTTTAATGACAAACTAATGATGAATTCAACGGGCTAGATCAACCCGCAGTAAGCCCAAATAAGCTCAAGCCACCTGCAAATTCAGCGACAACTGATTGAGTGCAGAGGCTCTGGCATGTTGTGAGATAGGTATCTTCACCGCGTAGTTGGGTTGGGCAGACAAAGACAATGTGCGTAGCACTTCCAATCCCGCCACGAAGACATGACCACACTCTTCGTTCTGGCAGCGATACGTAATTTCCTTGAGCATTGGCGACATCGTCCGACTTTTAATTGCCCTCACGCTCTGCTCACAATGGGGGCAAGGCAGTCCGATCACTCTCATTTTCAGTCCTTCCAACAAATTCCAGCAGCATGACAACGATTTTTGTTGTGTGACGTTAGTAGACATAGCAGAACACATGATGTCTGTATGTCTGATGTCACTGACGCTCATCCTCAAACTGCTTGAGGCCACGCAAATACATAGAACGCATGAATGAAGAACGGGAGCGGTCTTGAGACGCAGCATATTCATTTGCCACGTCAAGCTCTTCCGGAGATAAAGCTATCGGTGTACGAATAGCATTTTTAATACGAGGTGCGCGATTGCTCGGTGCTTGTGGTGTCTTTAACATAAGGTATCATTATGTAACGTTAGCGGTAACGCAATAATAGTGAAGAATAATTCATATGTCAAATGAAATTAGTGAAGTTTTGTTCGGTGTCGGTGCGAGGCTTGCCGAAGAACGTGCACGATTAGGTTATTCCCAGAATGCGTTAGCAACTCTTCTCGCCAAAACTTCACGCACTCAAATTAAATATGAGTCTGGGGAAACCAATCCAGATACAACTTACTTGTTTAACCTGAACAAATTAGGCGCAGACATCTACTACATAGTCACAGGAACCAAATCGACCAATAGCATTAGTAAGGACGAGCAAGAAGTTATCGATGGTTATCGTGCTCTTGATTTGAGAGGAAAAGCAGGTGTTCTTGCCCTGATCAGTGGAATGATCGCCCCTGTATCAAATGTAAGTATGAAAGGCAAAGTCGGTCAGCAAATCATCGGTGACATCACCGGATCAAATACGGTCAACATGTCCAGCAATACATTAAAGAAGTAAACACCGATAACAGCCAAACAAATCTAATAGAAGCGAGTGTCGGTCAAGCAGTACTGGGGCACGTCAATGAAGCACCAAGACTCACCACAGTCATGCACATCAATATTGGCTCAGAAACCGAACCAACAAAGCTACAAATCCAGGCAGAGGGCGAAAGAACAGACGTCACCGTCACCGCCCCCCTGGCGATACATAACACCATTTGCAGCAAAAAAATAGAAACAGATTGCGCCCAATGTCAGGCAAGAGCGCAAAAACAAAGCGGGCTAAAAAAGAACGCAATAGGTTTTGTAATGTTTGCGTCACTAGCCTTCTGCGCAGTCATGGCGGCGACCGTGCTGCCTGCATCAACCAAACGACAAGAGGAAGACAAGACGCAGGAACATTGCTACAACGACGGCAATCAATATTCAGTCGGCAGTATCGAAAAAATGAAAAACGACGAATATAGGGAGTGCGTGCGTTTCTCTGAAAATGAAGTGAGTTGGGGCGCGATTCGTCGCGATAAGTCTCGCTAATTTTTTATGCGATGGAGAATTGCAATTGTGATTTGGATTTAGAAAATTTAATTTAATTTAATTTGTTTTATTTTTTTCCAAATACCTAGAGTTTAAATAACGTTGAAGGTTGCTTAAAATGACAATTTTTTCGTTTCAAATTAGAAATTATAAGTGTTTTTTTGATACTGGTGAGATTACATTAAGCCCGCCCTTTAACATCATCGTAGGGGCAAATGATTCGGGCTAGAGCGCATTGGTAGCGGCGCTGAGTTTGTTTACTTCGTATGAGGAGTTAGTTCCCTCAATTGCAACTAATCTCGGCTTACGCAAACCGCGTTCGGTCAGAAATCTATTTGGCATTTTTTTTCAGAAACGATGCATAAAAACGCGCGAACTCCATCAAGTTCTTAGACGATCGAGGAACGCCGATGCAAACTGCAGTAGTGAAAGCGAGTGAGTTCTTCATTCCCAATAATTTTAAAAAAGCACATTTTTACTGTGTCATCGAGGTATTTTCAAACGACGACGTAGATGCACTTCAATCGAACTAGCGAGCGCAGGTAAATCGTCTCTACGTTGGCACAAATATTCTTAAATTCAAAAATAGGTAAATGTAATGCAAGGGAACATAATCGAATATCGTGATGAACTCCAAAGTGGACTCATTCGCGGCGCTGATGGCAATAGATATCAATTTGGTATTAATGACTGCAAATCAGTCATCAAACCTCGAACAGGCGCAGAAGTTGATTTTGAAACGCAGGATAACAAAGCAATAGAAATTTACGTTTTAACAAAAGATATAGCCAGTGATGTTAAAGATGCTGCCTCGACTGCGGCGATTGCAACGTCGTCAACTGTTAGGGCAATAATTCGCAAGATTAAAATAATTTTACCGCGATTAATTGCAATCGTTGTTCTAGGTGGTATCGGGGTTTATGTGTTTGGTGTTGTAGTGCCTGAGGCAAGAAAAGAGGCTTTAAGAAAAGAACAGTTAGAAACTGCGCAACGTGAAAACGAGCGAATCAATAGTTTATTAATAGATGCGAACGCTAAGTGCAAAGCTAAAGATTACGACAATGCAATCTTAAAATATGAAGAGGTTGTAAATTCTAGTTCTAGCAGTTGTGAACTAACATACCCATATTTTTGCTTGCCTCGCGGTACGTATCCAATGTCTGAGTGTTTTATTGAAATGAAAAAACCTCTAAAAGCATTGAGTCTCATTGGAAGTCCAACAGATCATCTCGATAATGGCCAACAGACTTACGGTCCTCCAATTGCAAAGGTCCATCGCTACATTATTGCAGCACGCGCATACAGTTTATTGAAAGAGAATGATATTGCAAATTTCTATGCTAAAGCAGCTTGTAATAATGGAGATTGTTCACTGGTGGAGAAATAGAGAAAGTGAAACGAACTAGGATCAAAAAAATCTAACCTATCACGCTAGTGGTCGTGTACTTCTACAGGTCTTGTATCGGTTTCATCTTGCCCCTTCCTCGTTTCCATTTCCAATTGCGTAGTAAACCCCTGCGCGATGACGCTATGCGTGGTTTTGACAATGATCCAGCAAGCGTAGGGTGCATGCCATGCACCCTTTTTTCGCAAAGCCCGTTAATCTACGTGCCCAAACTTCATTTTTTTGTCGGCATGCACATAGGTCTTCCACGCACTAATCCAGTCATTCGCCATCGCGTGTTGCGCGTCTGCCAGGCTGATTTTGTTGGCACAGACCATCTTGTATAAAGTAAATTCCAACTGATCTTTTTTCGCCGCATCCCACTCGCTAATGCGCGGCTGCGGCCACAGATTTTTATCATCACGCGGCGCACCGCCAATCGATAGCGCAATCAGGTGATCTTCTTCATAGTGCTTAGGGTTGGTGTCCGCATAGCCATATTCACGTATCTGTATTTTCTTTAACTTGTTGGTGTAATACGCCGGTGGCCGGATAGTTTTAGTAAATCCTTTGATGCAAACCGTCTCCTGGATATTGTCTTGCGTCACGTCTGGATTAATCGCGCCAGGCGTCATCGCCCGATCTGGCAAGTCACCAGCAAAAGTCGCGCTGGCCGCGAAAGAAACTACAACTGCGAAAACCGATTTCAATATGTGCTCCCGTTGAATTCTTGGTTATTGGGGGCGCTATCTTAATGCGGTTTATGATTTGTTGTTGTGCTTGTTTTAATCAGTACAAACAAAAGCGGCATTGACTCATCATCAATGCCGTTTTTTTACTTCCTTTGCTTTGCTGCCTCATACGCCTGACTTTTATCTCGCTTGCCAACCGCCAAAACTAAAACGGTGATGGTGTTGTCGTTGACTTCGTACACCAGTCTGTAGCCGCTGTCGCGGAGTTTGATTTTGTAGGCGTTTTTCATGTCGGCACCGCTGAGTCTGGCGGCAGGGACATGGGGATGCTCTAGTCGTTTGCTTAACTGTTTTTTAAATTGCGCCTGTATGGTGTGATCGAGCTTTTTCCATTCTTTTAGCGCAGCCTCGTTAAATTCGAGCTCATAGGTCATCTAACGAGACTTTCACGGTTTTGCCGTGGCGACGTTTTCTTACCAGTTCGGCCAGATCAATGTCTTCCAGTTTTTCCATCATGACTTCAAATGCGTCTGCTGGCACCAGGTAGGCGGTTGCGCGGTTGTGGTTGAGGATGGCGACGGGGTTAATTCCTGCCTCTTCAATGATCGCGCCAGGGTTGCGGCGCAACTCGGTAATGCTCACGGTGGCATTAGCGTAGATGGCGTTTGTCATGGTCATGATGGTTTCCGGTGGTCTCAGTGTTGAGGGTAGTGCAAATGAATGCATTAATTAGTGCATTAATTAGTGCAAATTAATGTGCATTATAGTGCATTTATTGACCTTCCTCATCCAGCTTACCGTTGTCTGGCGATTTTCTTGTTTCCATCTCCAGCACCGTCACCAGTCCGCTATCCGTTAGCGTATGCGTGGTCTTGGTGATCAGCCAATCCGTGCCCCCGATCGGTGCTTTTATATCCGTAATCCGCACGCTCATCATGGGCGTGATGTCTGGTCTACCCAGGGCCAGCGTAAATTGCAAAGTGGCCTGACCACGTTCTATGCGGTTGTTTTCTGCTGTGGCGGCTTGCTCTGCAGCTTCCTGCGTGGGGAAGATATGGCGCAGGCGTTTGGGGTTGTCGTCTTCGCCGATCAACTCGCTCTTTTCTTTTGCATCTTCTGGATCATGCCATTGGGCGCGCACACCGCTGTAGGCGTCGCGGGCGGCGGTGTGGTAGCGGTGTTTGTCACCATCGCGGCGTTGCAGGGTGATGGTGGGCAGGCTTTCGCCTTTGCTATTGGTTCCCTCATCGATGGGTAAGAACAGTAAGGCATCTTTTTTGACTGTGGCCACTGCGTCAAAGCGTTTGCCCAGTCGGTTTAAAAAATTGATATCTGATTCATTGCTCTGATCAATATGGTCGATGACCTTGCTTTGCAGGCTTTGGCTTACCTTGGGAGTCAAGCCATTATCCCTTGCGATCTGGCTGACGATGTCGGCCACGGTCTTTTGATCAAAACTGCGGTCTTTGCGTGTACGAACTGGCTTTGCCATCTCTGCGCTACGGGCGCGTAAGACCAGTATGTCGGGCGCACCTTCGTGTTCTACTTCATCAACGATAAAGGTGCCTTTATCCACCACGCCTGAATGTTGCCATCCCAGCTGTAACGTGATTTTGACGCCTTTACCTGGTATCGCTACGCGGCCATCACTGTCGTCGATGGTGATATTGAGTTCATCAACCGCATTTTCCCGGGCTTCGGTCAGTGTCAGGCTCACCAGGCGAGGATAGATTTTGCTGGTGATGTCTTTCCCATCCAGGGTAATGGCGAATACGGGTTTATTATGTGCTGTCATGATGTATGGTTATTCTAAGTCGATGTCTTCCCAATCAATGATGTCATTGTCTTGTTGATCTGGTTGCAGGTTAATCTGATCACCCAGATCCACACGCTTCAAACTCAGTGAAAACTCAATACGAAGCGGCAAGCCATCTTCTAAAAAAATGCTTTTCCCTTCAGTCAAATGCGTGACGACAAATTGACCATAGATACGTCCGGTGCCTTCCACTAACACATAGGCATCTCCAGCATCTGCCATTTCGCGCAGATCATTGAAGGAGGCCGGGTCACCGGCAAAGGCAGGAGCCATCCATCCGGACAGGGTGATCGTGTCATCGCCCGGGCCAATGTATTGATGGGCATCACGTTCACCGACGCGGCTGGTATTGGGGTGCTTCCATTCGCTTTGGCGTTGAAAATCCTGGTAAGCGACGGTGGACAGGCTGAATACAAACTGGCCTAAGCTCATCATCATGGTGTTTTGTCCCGGTATTGGTAATTCATGATTGGCGATCAATATTCATCATAGTCATGCATGGCAGACCGTTTTTGCTGTGTTTTCTGCCGTTCTCGCCTGTCCAGCTCGGCCGCTACAGCGTTGGCAATGGCTTGCGGATCCATGCCAGGTGTCGGGTTGATGATGATCTGTATAGGGCTGCTCTGCGGAGCCTGAGCCATTGTTTGATTACCAGCGGCAGCGACAGGCGGACGGCGGTCAAACTGTATCGGTGTGAGATGATTGGCAGATGGCAACGGAGACATACCAAAGGCAGGCAGCGTCGTCGCCAGTGCTATGCCGCCAGCAATCTGCGTCATGCGCTCTGTCAGGCTTGTGATGCGATCGAGCGGTTGTTGTTGATTGTTGGCCACACCATTGGCCAGCCCTTCCATCGTGAATTGCCCTAACTCGGTAAAGACGACGCTGGGGCTATGGATACCCAATTTTTCTTTAAACCAGCCGATCACATTATCGGCAACGGTATTGATCGTTTTTTCGACCATATTCGCGCCCGCAATAATGCCGTTGACCAAGCCTTCCATCAGATTCATGCCAATATCGCCGAGCCGTGATTTCAGGGAAGAAAACCACATCATTGATTGATTGAAGGTCTCTTTTATGCTAGCCCACAACCGCGCAAAGAATGGCGATAATTTGCTCCAGTTATCGTGTATCAGATAGGCGGCAGTCCCGATGGCAGCAATGATCGCGCCCCACGGAGTGAAAACAAAAACACGACTCAGCATCAATGCCGCACGTCCCAGCCATAGCAATGCGCTACCGCCAACACGCGCCAGTGGCGCTAGTTTCGACAAGATGTTCATCGACCGGAACCACGTCCCAACACTTGCAAGCATTGTGCCAGCGCGTGAAATCACAGCAACCAGCCACTGCCATGCCCGTGACAACATGCCAACACGGGTTGCCGTCCCTGCAGCGCGCATGCCCAGCAAACTCATCACATATCGCAGGATAGAAAACGGACCGAGTACCGATGCCACCGCAATAGCGAGACTACCCAGCACTGCCAGCACCGCCGCCAGACCAGTTAAAGAAATCGTAATCACTTTGGTGGCGGTGGCATGTTCTTTCATCCATCCGGTGACTGATTCCAGCACGTCGGCCACTTTTTCCAATGCGCTGGCATAGATAGGCAAGATATGCTCACCAATCTCTTTTTTTGCGCTGTTGATACGGGCAAGCGCCTGCAGCTCCCGCCCGGCAGTTGTTGACATTGCCCCTTTATTGAGGATGTCGATATCCGCTGCACCTGCATTCAGACGCTCGTTTTTATGGATCTGTTCACGTTGCATGTACATCTGGGTGAACAGGTTAGATGCCGTCCTGTTCGTCATGATGGTAGCGATCGTGTCTTTGATCTGCTCCTGATCGGTGATGCCTTTAGCGGCCAGTTTTGGCAATAAGACCGTTTCCAGCCACGCCATCGGGTCGGTTTTCATCAGTTCACCACCGGCCAACGCACCTGGCTTGATCTGTTTAATCATGCCAATCTTGTTGTACTCAACTTTATTCAGATCGAGCAGATCCAGTCGTCCCATTTCCTGCGCTGCGCGTACTGTCGTTTTGCCTTGATACAGATTGGAATAAGCCGACATCAGGCCGGTACCAACGCGATGCCCCCCCATTTCCTGAATGAGTGGTTCCATTTTGTAGAAAAAGGCATCATCCTTTAAAGACTTGGCAGCCACACCGCCGGTCTTGATAAAGTTCAGCCATTCATTCGGTCCCACGCGGCCGCCAGTGGCGGTTAACACCTTTTGCACCAGGTTGGCCTCATGCTCGAACTTTTCTTTGCTGGCCAAACCGCCACGCAGCTCAATGACTTTGAGCATATTCATGAAGGTCTGGCCTTTTTCTGCTCCGGCCTCTTCACCATACATTGCCGCATTGGCAAATTTCATTTTTGCCAGCGTTGGCAGCACCATTTGCGCATGGTGCAGATCGGCAAATACCGTCAGTGAATCGCGCATCAGCTCTAAGTTTTCCAGGCTGCTGGTGCCGTAGGTTTTCATGGCCTGGCTGTACTGGATAGCATCGGCGGCAGTTTTTTCACCAAGTCCAAGGGCATGGATACGCTGTATCTCTGTTTCAAAGTGTTTTGATTCACCTAATGATTTGATGACAGGCACACCGATGGCCGCACCTGTCATAGCCATATCAAAGCCAGTAGCTTTAGCATTGGATGCGGCTGTGCGGGTTTTTTCCATCCGTTGCCTTGCGGCGGATACTTGCTCATGCCGCTTTGCCAGCTCACTCAGTTTGTTCTTCTGTGCATCAATTTGGCTATTTGTCTCAGAAATTCTGTGACGTAATTGACGCTCATGACCGCTCAGATTGGTGGTGCTGATACCAGCAGCATGCAGCTTGTCACGTAATACCTGCAATTGCTGGCTTTCACGCTGGTGCTGTTCTTTGATCAGTCGCGCAGCTTTTACAGCACGATCAAATTCACGGGTCAGTGTGCGTGTTGGATGAGCGGTGACGGCAATTTGCCCAGACAGTTCTTTTACCTTGTGGCGGGCCGCATCCAGCCGCTCTCCGGTTTCGCGTAAGCCGGTATGCAACTGCCTGAAGCCGGAAACATTTTTCTGCTGCGCATCCAGATCCTTCAATCTATCGCGCAGCACCTTCAGTGCCTTTCCGCTGGCATTTGATTGACCCATGATGTGTTTCAGAGGCGCAGTAACGCGCTCTATCATGTTAAAAATCACCTGTAGCTTCAGGTCACGCTCTGACATAGTTACTCCGGATTATTTCTGATTCTGGCGCGCTCACGCCAGTCCATTAGTTCCACAATCGTTAAATCATCCATGGCAGACGGTGGCCAGTGAAAGACCATGGCCAAATCTGCCATAGCGTCTTCTACTCTTTCTGGAATGCCATGCGGTCCGCTTTCTTGACCAAAAAAAGCGACACCTCGGAGCCAATCTCAACCAGATCAGCAGGATCCAGATTGGCGACATCCTGCGCCGTCAGTATCGGATTTGTAATGCGGGGCAATACCTGTTGAAGAGCAACCACGTTCAGCTGCCCCAGTTCTACCAGTGATACACCGCGCAGCTCGCCTGATTTGGGCTTACGCAGTGTGATAGAAGTGATTTCTTTATCGCCACGTCGGATAGGTTCATCCAAAATAATGGTTTTTACATTATTGTTTTCTGTTGTTGCTGTCATGATGTATCTCGCTATTGATGGAATGAGGTGAATTTTTAATACTGAGAATGTTTGCCTGGCTTACATGCCGATAGCGGCGCGCAGCTCTGCACGGCGATCGATACCGCCAACGATTTCAATGCCGTTGATAAAGTCCAGCTCGATGATGTCCTCACCGTTCATCATCAGCTTGTAATAGCTGCAAACGGTTTTGTACTTGTGATCGCTCTTGTCACCGATCTTTGTGTTGCCCATCTCGATTTCTTTATGGCGCCCGCGCACGACAACTTCGACTGAAATGACTTCTGCAGTGTCGTCATTCTGGAATGCGCCGGCAAAGCGCAACTGCACGCCGTTGTGCGTGGTGATGCCATATTGCATAATCGCGTCTTTCAGCAAGCCGCCTGCTGTCCAGTCGAGTTCAATTTTTTCACTATGAAAATCAATCTCGATGGGGCCAGACATACCACCGGCGATGTATTCATCCATCTTGCGAGAGAGTTTTGGTAGTGTCAGTTCTGGTACCAGTCCCAGATAGGACAGACCGTCATTAAACAGATTAAAGTCTTTGAGTTTTGCTGGTAATCCCATGATTTACTCCTGGTGGTGTGAGAGGAAGCCCGCCAGCTGGCGGACTTTTTTTAGTTCGTGATTTGTTTCGCAAAGTCCGCCAGATAGCGATCAGTGATGCGTTGTTGCAGTACCAGGTCTTCTACTGGCGGGACGGGCGTGTAATCGTAGTCAATCGTCAGTGAGCCGATTTTGAGACTGTCTTTCGTGTTGGTAGCAGGATCGAACCATGCTTTGCCGTCAATGATCAGTCCAGCTGTCTTCAGCGCACGGAATTTGGCGTTGATAGATTCAATCATGTCGCGTACCAAGGATGGATGCATCGGCTTGTCGACATAGCTGAAATGCACTTCTGCAATCGTGTCAGCCAATACTTGCGCGGTGCGGGTATAGTTTTCAAAGAAAAAGAATTCTGTTTCTTCCGCCGTGCGGCTACCCCAGAAGCGATAGCCTGTTTTATTAATCAGCGTGGTGACGCCTGCAGCATTGAGCACACCCGCATCTGTGGCGCTGCTTTGCAAATCCCAGAACACATCGCGACTGATACCCACAGGGCCATTGACGACGATATTTGACAGCGACTTGTGCCAACCAGTGTCATTGTCGATTTTTGCACGCAGCCCCAGCGCATACGCCACAGCTGGTATGGACGCGTTGGCGCTGGTGGCAGTGTCAAAGTGAACAAAGTCCGGCCAGATAATCATGACCTCGCGCTGCCCGAAATGTTGGCGATAAGCAATCGCCGCCTCTTTGGTCTGTGCGCCCCATGCAGACGCATAGACAAAGGCGCGCAGTTGTTGCGCGACGGCAGCCAGTTCAGTGGTCACGGCTTGCGTATCAAGACCTGGTGCACCAAGAATCCGTGGCTTAATACCAAACTTGGTTTGCGCAGTCAACAAGGCCTTAACGCCCGTGTATTGGCCGCTGGGTGTCACTGTGCCGACCACATTGGCGGTCTGGATGGCATCATCTTCGTCAGCATCCACCCGGACGACAATCGTGACAGGATTGGTTTGCAGGCTGATTGCTTCCAGTGCTTTGGCCAGCGTGCCCGTGTGACCAGCCTTGGCAAGCGCTGCTGTGACATTCGTGATCAGTACCGGTGTGCTGAGCGGGAAGATCGTTGCATCCGCATCGTCTGCAGTCGCCACCAAGCCGATGACGGCGGTAGAGGCGGTACGAATGGGACGTGTGCCTTCGTTGATTTCGATGACGCGCACGCCGTGGTGGTAAGTTGTTGCAGGCATGTTGTTGGCTCCTGTGGTGTGGGAAAACAATAGTGGTTAAGCGAGAATCTGATCAGCGCGACCAGGGGCAATCAATCCTGCGATCTCCAGTGCTTGCAGACCGGGTGCAGCTTCGCTGGTCTTGATCCAGTCGGAATTTTCTAATCGAAGCAGCCATCGTTTAAGGCTGGCATTGTTCTCTGCCATAGCGAGAATGGCTTCGGTTTCGACTTCGGTGAAACGATCGAGGAATTCCCCTCGCGTTAATCGCATCGGTGCCGGTACTGCCACATCGACAGCCCATGTATAGGCTTGCACGGCCGCGATATCGGTCAAGGTATTCACGGCCGTTTCAGCCGCATTGCTCGATTGCCGTATCGCCTCACGCTCTGCCAGTACGACATCGATGTCGCTCAGGCTTGCCCAGCCTGCAGCATCACGCTCCTGGGCGCGTTGCAACTTCCAGTCTGTCGCCGCAATCATGTTTGCGGCTTCGGTCTTGATACGTGCGATGCGTTGGTTTTTGGCTTTTGTCAGCACCAGATTGGCGTCAAGCAGAGCCACACCGTCGCGCAGGACGTAGCAACCCATCTCGTCGTCGCGGTAATTGTTGGGAACTTCAGGACTCGTCGATAACGGGTCGTTGGTCGTGCCGACGATGGCACCGTGGTCATTGATGACGAAGCGCATTGATTAAGCCTCCATTTGAAGATAGAAGTACTGAGCACCGTCCGGCGCTGCGCCAGAGAGCGTGCTGCTCAGGGTTAATGCAGACGCCTTTGCCTGCGTAGCGGCAATATCAAACGGATTAGTCGATTTGTAGTAAGGCGTTGTATTGCCGGTGACGCTGTTAAATGAGGACCCAGCAGCGCAGTAGGACCAACTCATGTTGCCAGCCGTTGAGGTATAGATGGCATAGACACGCAGTAGCCATACTTTTTTAGCAAGCTGATTTGTATTACTGAACGGATAGAACGTGATCTGCGAGCAAAGTGATGTCAGATACGTGCGTGAAGTCGTGTTATTCAGTAAGACACCGGCCGCCGTATCACTTGCCCAAAGCGTTGCACGCGCGTTGTTGTTATTGAATAAGGTAGCGATAGCAGTCGTACTGAGTGCCAAAAAATTAAGTCCATCTGTACTGGCTGCCAGCGCTGTCATGGCGGGTGTGCTAGCGGCAAAGGCAGTCGTATCTGCATAGTTGGCGGGGACTAATGCGCAGAGAGCCGCGAGCATTTTTGCCATCGCGACAGGACTGACTTTGACTTGATCAAAGGCTGTTCCTGCATTGCCGATCAGGTTTCTGGCAGTGGCATTCGCAGCAACAGCATTCATTGCGGCATTGCTGGCGGCCAGCACAGTCATATCCGCATAATCAGCGGGTGTCACACCGGCATATCCGGCTAACAGTTTAGCGATAGCCATGTTGCTGGATTTGATCGCAGTAATGAACGTGCCTGTGCCAGTGCCGATGGTATTTCGGGCAGTGGCATTGGCTGCGATGGCGTTCATTGCTGTGGTGCTGCCGACGACTACAGATAAGCCACCTGCGTCGGCTGCAATCAGTTTGATCCATTCTGCACTGCCGGCAATGGCATTTATTGCAGCAGTGCTTTGTACCAGGGCGGGCATGGCTGCGCTGTCTTTGATGATGTTTTGTACATGCATCCGGCTGCTGGGATCAAGTGCGTAGGCATCAAGTTCAGCGGCACTCATGTTTTCAATGATGCGCAAAGCGTCAATAGTGATAGGGTCAATTTTATTCACCGCATCAAGCTGCTTGAACATGGCACCAGCGAGCAACAAATCGTTATCGCTGGCAGTGGCGCAATTAATTGCGGCAAGCCGACTGTTGAGCCGGGTAATAAAAGCATTTCTGAAGTCAAGCAGAGACATCAATTGTTCTCCTCAGTTATAGGGAAGCAAACACCAGAACGGACAAGTTCGTGATCTGTAATTGCTGGTTATCCACTGTTGTCTGATCGGCCTTATTGATTTGCAGATGATCTGATGTCTCAATTAAGGCATTGACATCGCTGTCAATTGCCGCGATTGCGGAACGGACACGATCAACGTCATCAGTACCTTTGTTTTGCACGTGTGGCAGTGCGTACTGTCGTTTGATAGTCGTTTGATCAATCATGTATCTCTCCTTACATCACGATGGCACGTAGATTCCGGCTACGTGGACGGTTAGCAGTACCGCCGTGAAATAGCAGCTTTACACGCAATCGATCAGCATTGATGTGTGCCAGTTCGTAGGTCAGTTCATACCAATCAGCGGCAATTTCCCGACTCGATAGAAACGGTGCATTGACATAGGCAGCTGCTCCGGGGCTCTCTGGTGCAATTGATACGTCCATGCCAGACCCCGCTGGCAAATTGCACTGAATCACAATTCTGGTTCTGGCATCTTGGCCTGCTGGAATAAGGCGGCTGACATAATCGGCTTGATTTGCAATAGTTCCTGCCAACAGCGTCGCACCAGGATGCAAGACAGGAGAGAGCGTTGCGGTGCCGGTTAACTTGGCCGTCACTGAAAAATGACCACTCAGCGCCGAATTGAGTCTGACAGGCTGGCCATCATCAATATTGATGATCGTGCCGTCAGGCAGGGACATCTGATACTCAATACGGGTCTGCGCCGAGGGTGACTCGGCTAACATCAACAACATGAGATCGGTCACATTATTGAGTTCGACTTGTCCTAATTCGAGCACGCGTGTAGTTACGTTGTAGTCTGTCGCGAGTAAGCGAAAGGCAAGATCACGGTCTTGATGTGCAGTCCAGGTACTGGCGTTGCTGGACGAGAGCAGGACCCCAACGGTGTATGGCTGACTGGTGACCCATTGATTGCGGTATTGATCAAACTTACCCAGTTCAGCAATTGCCACTGCGGTGGTTGCATCGTCACACATCACCACGATGGCATATTCAATATTGGCGTTCAGCAGAACGGGACGATCAAATTCAATCCGCGTATGCTGACCATCAATATGCAAACCAGCCGCATCAATGCGAGCCTGTGCCAATACATTTTGATTAGGCATACCCGCTGTAGTTTCACGGATTTGTACTGCGAGTTGAGAATTGCCTCGAGCGGTGAACCAGAGGTCTACCCCTGCAATCTGGCGATCCATGGGGAGGGTAAAAGTTTCTGCCAGTGGATCAACGCGTGGAAGTTGTCCCGTATAGACGGTATTAAATGTAATCCAACCTGAGCTATGTACTGTGACCAGTTGCTGAACATTGGTCACGACAATGCCGGTACCGCTATAAATAGCGACACCGAAACTGCCTTGAGTACCGATGAATTCGACGCGTTTATTGCCTGCCGGAATTTTAGCGGGAATGAGGAAGCTGCCACTCATCACGCCATCTTGCTGAGTAACACCAGAGGCCGCGACGGTGATGCTGTCGAAGCGGATGGCCTGTAGGTTTTCTCCTGCTTCAAATCCCTTGATGGTGAAATGAACACTGATCTGACGGATGTACTCGGCTGGCTTTGCCGACGAGCTAAGTAATTGCGTGACTTCACTGGTGGATTCGTAAAATGTATTGCCAGTGTTGATGGTGGTGCCGATCAACGTTGCATCAGTGGTATTGATGGTCGTGGCACTGGTCACATTTTGTGTGACGACTTGCGTTCCACGGCCAGTCCATTGAGTATCAATATCGGTCCAGCGGTCAACTGCGGGCAATAATTTCACATCGGCAGGCAGCGGATCGAATGCCGCGTACGGATTAATTTTCATTGATCCTGTACGTAACGGTTGCTCCAACACCGATACCAGACTGAATGACAGTGAGGTGGGCACAGCCACATCTTGCGGCAAAAAATGCGGTACCGTGACGACAGGCAAACTGAGTTCACCACCAAAGATCGCCCCAGTTTGGGCAATACCCTGATCACGCATGTTGTCGCTGATAAATGCGTCAACAAACATGCCTCGCTTTACACCCGCTTCTATCATCTGCGTACTCGACTCTAAGCGCTGCTGTGCCATCAGCTCGGTCAAGTAATCAAGGCGACGACTATAGGCCTCCAGTGTATCCATCGGAACGACACGGACACCGTCATTGATCACTGCACGACTGGATGCCGAGCGCCAGTTTTGCAGCACCGATGCCAGCGGCAACAGGTTGGCCGGGACGCTTGGCGGTCTTGGGTTGCGGTCTGCCGCCACACCTGGCAGCCAGACCAGCGCGCCTACGCTATCAATACACAAGCGGTCGATGCGAGGCAGCATGCGGTTATAACTGATCAAGATCGCTGTACCGAGTACTGCGCCAGTGACGGTGCAGCCATCAGCGTCAATGGCACTGGCTGGTACGGTAGCGAGATATTGATAGGTGACCTTGTATGTGCTGCCAGGTTGTGGTTCTGCACCTGGCAAAGACCAGTCTATTTGCTGCGCGGTCAATTTCCAGTCAATGTCTTTGGTATAGGTTGTTGTGCCTTGTTTCACAGACAGCACGGTCAGTACAGAACCATCTTCCAGTGGGTCCAGCGCTCCGGTAAAACCACCATGTGCGACATCAATCGTCTTTTGTGCGGTAATCGTCACACGCAATACATTCGCCACAGGTGAGCGATCAAAGTTGACGCGTTGGGCGGCTGGTCCCGTTGATTGATGCGGTTCGTTCTCGATATACCGTAAGTCTGGTGTCGCAGCACGCACCAGACGACGGCTGGTAGGTAGTTCCACGGCAAGACCAGACACGCGGGCGCGGCCTTCACTGACGGTGTAGACCTGTTCACCGCTTTGCATATCGTTTGCGGCGGTAACATTTAAACCATTCACGACATAGCTACCGCCGGAGGAGTCTCTGTCATAACGTGCTAATGCCTGGGTCACCCCATCAAGCTGGGGTGGTGGTTCTTTACTGTGAACCATGCCATCTTCAACGGTATAGACAGGGTAAAAGTCACCAGCCTGGCCGTCACCGGCAAAGCCCCAGACCAATAATTTTTGTAAGCGGCCTGCACCGGCTTTGTCAAAGCCACGGGTATTTTGTGCGCGGTTGCGCAGGCTGGGGTCGTCCAGCTCGGTGATGATGTGGGGTTGCAGGTACACACCCACGATGACGATACCGACAACGGCAATAGAGAATGTTGCAGGCGGTACACCACGTACAGCGCCATCGACGTACAGTGCACCGGATTCGCAAGTGGTGGCTCCGGTGTTGGCGTTGACCACGATACGTGCATCTCGAATCACCGCACCGTCTGCCAGCAGCACATCAGCCACGGCCTTGACGCGGGCTTGTAGCAGGCTCTGTGTTTCGTTCAGTTCGTCAGACTGAATAACTTTGTCTGCTCGATACAGCACCGTATCAAACTGCTTGGCCGGGTCGTGCCGGTTCAGGTAGCCGGGTAAATTGATGTTTTGATCCATGGTGATCCTGTTCAGAACGGTAAAACGTAGCGATAGACTTGCTCAGTTGCGCCAGACCGGATCAGGCGCGGGATGTGGTCGAGCATGTAGAGGCGACCTGGTGCGGTGATTTGCGCTGGGGTGAAATAGCGTTGCCCGGCTGGCAGGTTTGCTGCCACTTCGGTACCAACAAACAGACCCAGCTCGCGGATGTCTTGCCCTGCACCGTCGCCATAGTCAAAGACAAATTCCACCAGTACCCAGCGGCTTGGCGTGTTGACGATACGGTACAGGTCACCGCCAGGCACCTTGATAGTGTTGGCTGCGTTGGGGTCTGTCTCTGGTATGACGAACTGCTTTTGGCTTGCCACGCGGCGGCCTATCTCGTCCATCAGAGCTATCGCCGTAATAGTTTCTGACGTCGGGGCAGCATCCCATGCGGGTAATCCTCGGCCCCAGGCCAGATGAAGGGGGCGGCTTTTAAACTGGTCGGCCAGCTCGATGCGACCTTGGTCTTGCAGGACTGCCATGTCAGTACCTTTCTATGGATTTGAAATGAGGGGATAGCAGACAGCCCAGCCGCTCGCCCACTGATCAGACCAGCCATACACCGGCAAGGCCGGGCTGGTGACGCTGGCGGCTGTGCCAGGTGCAATGGCCGTCATGGGTAATGGCGCTGCTTGAGCGGGCAATACCGTACAGGCGGTGGCGTGATGGTTGCCCAGCGCTGGCAGCAAGGCCGGCTGATTCACAAAGCCGGTGGACAAGTCGCTGATGCTGACGACGCTGTTTAAGCGGATTTCGCTGTCCAGCACCCAGCTATCGAGCTGCATCAAAGAATCGTCCACGATGGTATTGAACTGGCGTGGGCGGTGCGCTGCTATCGGGGCAAGTTCTGGCGGCGCATTTACTGCGGCTGTGTGCGTTTCCCTGAAAGACAGCTTCACACCATCACTTGCAGGGTCACCTTCCCAGATGCCTGAATCATCATCAAACAAACACTGATCAAAGTTGGTAGCGTCAAAGCGACCAGCACGCAGATCAAGACCGTGGTACAGGCGGTAAAAGCGGCTATGTGCTGGCAATGACGCATTCACTACCTGGCGTAGTCGTGCCAGATCCAGCGCGGCCGCCGTTGTGGCAGGGTCAATATGGATCAGAAATTCATCTTCTTCTATCGTGATCTGGTCATATCCCAACCATGACAAGGCGCGCACCACACTGGCGGCACTGCCGCGTTCCAGCAACCATGGCAAGCCAGCAGCGATCAGCTCTATATCGCTGGCAAAGTACAGCGAGAATTGCGCAAGGTTCCATTCAGCGGCAAGCCAGGGCTGGAAGGCAGCGGGCATGGTACTAGCAATATTGGCTGGTGCATCTGCCGCCATGTCCAGGTCGGAACGCGGCGCAATGCGTACCAGATTGCGTTCCAGTTCGCTGGCGTTGGGTGGCAGCAATTGAGCCAAGTCAGTCATGCCACACCACCATCGGTCAGATTGATGGTGCCAGCGACCGCGTATTCATCAGCAGCCAGCACAGTATGGCCAGCGGGTTGGCCAGCGATGGGGAATTCAACACGGGCAATGCCGGGTTGTTGCAGTTGTGCGGTAACCCACGACAGCGGCACGCTGCGCCCAAGGCTGGCATAGCTGGCAATGGCAGCAGTAAAACGCGCATGAATTTGCGTGACGATATCAGCGGGTGCGCTGGCTTCGCGCCATAGGATTGCGGTGACGTTCAAAGTCACCGGACGCGCGACGGCGACGCTAACCGCCACACCCAAGGGGCGGGCGTTGGGGGCATTCAATGCCGTCAGCACAGCGGCCACGGTATCGGCGGCCAGTGCGGGATTGAGCAGCCACAGCACCACATTGACGATGCCTGGCGTTGCGTTGGTAACGTTGGCGTCGCGCACATTCTGATTCGCAGACATGGCAAGCAGGCGGTATTGCTCAGGCGTGCCATTGCCTGCCAGTGCCGCGATGCGCAACTGTATGCGGCTACGGTAGCGTTCATCGGCTTCACCAGCCATGCGCGCCAGACCATAAAATGCGCCTTTGTGATCCAGATCGCTACCCGTGGCAAAGGCCAGCAGGTTAGCGCGGGCAGCATCGTTGATACGGCCACGTAAGAGCATTTCGCGATAAGCAAAGGCTTCTATCTGCTTGACCAATGGCTCAGACGGTAAGGCCAGTACATTCGCGGCGGCTGGGTGCCGTTGTAATAAATCTTGTTTGTGTGCAGTGACAAGAGATTCAAAATCCAGTACTTCGACGATGGCGGGTGGTGGCAGCCTGGTTAAGTCAATCATGCTTGCACCTTGACCGCGACAGATAAAGACAAGCTAAGTGCTTTGGACGTACGCACCAGTTGCCCCTTTAAATCAATGATGACTTTGCCGGGGGTGTCTGTGCGATACAGCTTGACTTGAGTAAGCTTGATGCGAGGCTCCCACTTCAGCAAAGCCTCTGCTGTGGCTGCATACAGACGTACTTGTGTGGCACCGTTGTGCGGCTGATCAATGAGTTCAAATAACAGGCTGCCATAGTCGCGGCGCATCACGCGCGCGCCTATGGGCGTGGTCAGGATATCGGCAATGCTCTGGCGTAGATGTGCCAGCCCTGCAATGCGCTCACCGGTAGATATGTTCATGCCTGACATGGTGTTGATGTCCCTTGTTTAATCGGGAAGCGCAAACCAGCGACGACCAGTGCTGGGATGGCCGCAACTGGCGTGATGGCCAGCGCGACATGCAGGGATTCCGTTTAAGGTCAGCCAAGACGACCCCTCGACCATCACCGGATCGGCATGCGGCGCAGGGCCATGCGGGACAATGTGGTCACCCAGCACCACAACAGGCAAGCCATTGACCACGAAAAAATCTTGCCCTCCAGCCCGATGTGCACCGCCTGCGCGGTCGATGGTTTTGATCGCGATGCCATAACTCATGACTGCACACCCTCGAATTGTGGTGTGCGTAATGTCACGCCATCATTGCGTAGCTCTAACGTGGTATTGCCAACGACAAAACTAAACTTGCCCTCTGCTGGCAAGGTGATGATGTAGTGGTGCTCTGCGTGGTTGTAATCCGCCGTGGCACCATCTGGATACAGCGTGCGGGTGTTGTCTGGGTTGGTGTCTGGTGCCGGATTGTGATTGCTGGCAATGCCAGGCAAGACCACACCACCTGCAAAGTCGCCAGACGGTGACAGCAGCATGCATTGCTCGCCCACGGTGGGTGGGTTCCATGTTTTTGTTTTGCCTGCGCGGGTGGTTGCCATCGGCAAAAAGCCGGTGGTGATCTCGCCAATTTGCAGGCGAACTTGTGGAACACGACCATGCTTTACTTCGGCAACGGTACCAAAGCGGACGATATTTTGCAGGCGGCGGGAGAGGTCAGCAAGGGTGAATTCCATGCCGACTATGGTGACGTGACCGGGTTAGCCAGTCACGCGGGGAGGGGTTGCTATGAGGATTAGTAACCCATCGTTTTCCTTATGTGTACTTGATTCCTCGCATTTATGGACTTCTAAAAAGGAATTTCTGACTCTCTTTTATCATCCCAGAAATAAAATGGAGAACTGTCAAAGCTTAAAATTCCTTTCTCTACTTTGGTAACAAGTTCAGTGCATTGTTGAATAAGAATTTTGATTGAATCCAAGGTCAATGTAACTTTGTTTCCTTCTTTGTCATAGCCAGCTCGATGTACACAATGATGACGTACTACCACAGCCTTAAAAAGCCAACCAATCTTACCAAATTCAATTGAAAAAACGGATTTATACATTTCTTTGACTTTCGCAATATCATGAAATATCAAATCTTTTAAATATTTGCGTAAGTCGTCGTTCAGGCTGTCTCTCTTTGTGAATATTTCTTTGATGCTAAATTTTTGTTCTGCAAACGCTGGGTCTGTTTCTACTAATTTCCTCATTAATTTTTCTGAGTCAAGGGCTACCTCGATAAAAGTAGATGACAGATATGCTTCAACGGCTGTTACTACATGTGCGTGTAGCATGACAAATAAATTCTTTTGGCATGATTCCGTTACTTGTAGCTTCAAAATTTCTTTTGAAGCGCTCATGTTTTCTTCGAATATCTGGAAACGAGACTTTCCAAAAACATCCCAATCATCGCCGCCAAAACGAAAGTATGCATCTTTCCAATGAAATAGATCATATTCATCGGCGAAATCATCCCATCCTGGAGTATTTATGTCAGCGTTGTCATTATCAAGTCTTTCTCGAATCCACTGTTCTTTCAGTTCATCATATTCATTTTCTAGCGCTTCAATTAAAGCGTCTTTCATGCGCCCCATTTTCACTCCAATTTATCAACGGACTTTTAAGAGATTGCACTCGTTATCGCAAAATTAAGCATGCGTAGGTGCGATTAGATGAACGTAATCATACTCATGAAGTGGCTTAGAAATATCAAATGCCACATCAAAACCATGTTTGCGAATATATGTGGCTATTCGTATTTGAGCGAACTACTTGCATCTAGTTTGGTATCTTCCCCGGTTTATCAAACTCGAATTTGTTTTCGCCAGACTTAAGCGTTAGTTTTGAGGCACTACCCAACAGCGCAGATGCAAGCTCGTCTGCTGGGTGAATGACTCGTTCAGGTTCCGATTTTTCAGTTACAAAGAGCCCCTTTGTGATACTGGTAATCAAATCAGCAGGCATTGGGGTCGAAGTATTCTTTTGCCACTCAAGGCTACTTTCAATTGCCCAGCTGGCACGATTAATGTCCATTTTGAATTGTTGCAACTGAAATTCGAGATTTGCATGGTGTTCGGCCCACCTATTTACCCATTTTATGTAGTAAAGCGTACTACCAATCAAACCAAATGAGAGTAAAGCGATGCGTACCCAGAGTGCGTAGATTTTTGTTGAAGGATCTAATGAGACTTCGTTCGACGAAGTGGGGCTGTTTTCTGAAGAGCTTGGTAACGAAGCGGACGCCTGATTTACTGCTGTTTTCTTTAAATTTGTATCTGTGTTGCTCTTGTATGAATGTATTTTTGTTTCTGCACTATATATTGTTGTCAATTCAAAAATTGACAGAGACAGAATAGCAAAAAACACTAACATTAATGTAAACATGCCTTTTTGAACTGGTGCTCGTTTGGATTCAGTTTTTTCAGAAACTCCAAAACTAACAAACTGATTTTCAACATCTTTGAGCATATTGTCACGAATTTGACGACGTGCATGTGTGTTGTTGCTGTCATCAATTGTCTTTAGTTTTTCGTCGAGAGCGATGCTTTTATCAGTTAATTGAGCCTGTTGAATCAAAACTTCAGAGGTGAATTTTTTTCGCTCTTCTTCTAATTCTTCCAGTCTTTTTGAAATACGCGCATCAAATTCCTCATCCAATTTCTTTCTGTATTCGAGATTTTGTTCCGAACCTTTCTTGATCAATTCTTCATTTAATTGTTCCAGTCGTGTCAATGTTGCAGTGTGAATTGCCGCATTTTCTGCTATTGCTAGATCGACCTCACCTGCACTCGGCATAGTTAATGAAATCGCCTTTAATTTTTTGCTCAAGAATTGAACAGCTGAGACAGCTTGTTCCGCAGTCACTGTGTTGTCTGTGTTCTGGAAAGTGATTTCATCTATGCCGCTGAAACGCTGTTCAGCTGGCCTGTCCCCACCGCGATGGTAAGTAATATTCAGTGTGCTCCAGGTATGTTGAATTTTGTCAATAACATAATCTTCTTGCGACATAATGCTTTGCAAGGAAGTTGGTAAATTGACAATGACATTTATGTTCCTGATAGTAACGTTACCGATCAATGTGACATTGATCACGCGAGATCCTGTGATTTCCGTCAATTCTATGAAGGCATTGATGATGTCTTTGTCTGACGTTCTAGGAATCCTAATTCTTGAATGATCACTCATACTCGTTATCCTTTAGATTTTTTGGTAGATCAATATAGCCCTGATTTTTGATCATCATTACATTGTGGCGTACTTTTTTGGCAATATAAGTTATTGTATTTATAATATTGCAATATATATTATTGAGCATCAACCAAACCGTTCCTCCGCACCTTAAAGATGTAGCACTTTATTGACTTGCCCGCGATGGCGCTGTTGACTACCGTGTTTTTGATGTACGGGTTGTATTTGCTCAGGGGGATGTTGCGGCGTATGTCCTGGCAGCTGGGTAGGGGGATTTTGTTTTCTTGCGCGAGGCGGGCTACTTCGTTGATGTTGATGGCGATCATGGAGAGGTCGCGGGAATGGTTGGTTTTGATGCCAAGATTGGTGAGTTCTTCAATGGCGTCCCACAATTCTGTGATGGCGGTGGGTTCGTCTGGCTCTGTGCTGCCGACGGCGGTTAAGGCGGGGGCGGGGTAGCCTAGCAGAGTGGAGAGTTCAGTCAGTTCTTCGTAGAGCGCCTGGCGCTTGATGGCGTGGGTGGTGGCTTCCAGTTTGTTGAGTACGTCATGGCGGGCGCGGTGCACGCGCAGGCGGTCTGCCACGGTCATGGTGCCGGGGCGGGTAGCTGTGCCTTGTGTCCAGTAGTTCCAGAGGGCGTCGTCGCATTCTTCTTGGTAGCGCGTAATTTTGTCGCGTAGTTCTGGTTTTACTTTGCTCGGATTGATGGAATACAGCCAGGCGGGGAGTTTGCGTAATGGCAGGCAGATCATGTCGCGGTTTTTGCCATCCTCAGCAACCATGGTGATAATCACCATGGTTGCTTCATATTTTGCTGTCAGTTTTACGTGCTGACTCCTCCAGTCCAGCCCCATGCTTTCAACGATGGGCTTCATTGCCACCATAGGTTCATTGTCTTTGCCGATCATTACCAGCGTGTCTTCATAAAACGGCACAGGGATGATTTGTGTTTGCATGGTGGTTTCTCGCTTAGTTTTTGGTTTGACGGCTGGATTTTGATTGAGGATATGCAAAGGCGTTGAGTTCGGGTACCTCTGCACCTAACAAGTCGCTGACTTTGCGCAAGTCCACAAACAAGCCAGCACGCAAGGCAGGGCTGCTGCTTTTTTCGATCCGGAGCATGAGCTTGTATTTTTGCTGCTGTAGCCGAATGAAATCAGAGATGGTGATTTGCGTAGGCATGCTGTTTCCTTGAGTTAATTTGAGCTGTTGTGCGCGCATAGAAAATAGTAAATTAGTTTCCAAAATATTACGATACCGCGAAGGGCGGCTCACCATTGCACATGGCGCAATGGTGGCGTTGTGTGTGGCTGGTCAAATCAGGTCAGACAGGCTGTGCCAGTTGGTGAGCAGGCGTTGTTGTACGGGGGAGAGGAGGGCGTGCAGGCCCTGGGGGCTGAGAGGGTGTTCGCCGGCGGCGTCTAGCAGTTGCAGCAGCATGGCTAAGGCGCTGTCGGTGATGCTCATGTCGGCATTGAGGCGGTTGAGTTCGGTGAGGTCGTTGCAGATGCTGGCGAGTTCGTCGAGCTGGTCATCAAAGGCGATGACTTTTAAGGCATCGACTTGCAGGCCGCGCAGGCGTTCCAGGGTTTTTTGCAGGTCTTGCAGGCGGGTAAAGGCAAAGGACGGACGTGGTGAAGACATTGCGGGCGCAATGGAGTGAGCAGCCATGATGGCCTCCTGTTAGTTTCGTTCAATTTCACCCCTTGTTCAGAGGGGTGGCCAGGTACTTGAACACCGCTAACAGACGGCCCGCAATTTTCCCCTTTCGGGTCTTATATGGTTGCGCACTACCCGGCCATAGGAAACCTATGGACGTAAAAAAACCACGACTGTCGGGCGCGGGTGATTGTTTGCCGCTGTTAGAAGGTGTGTTCAGCACCTAGCGCAAGGATAGCGCAGATGTGTGCGGTTTGGCAATGTGTATCGTTATAGTTAATTAAAGTGTGTAACTAGCAACAAAGAGGAAGAACCGTTCACCATTGTTTTGTTCAATTTGCAAAAATATTGGTTACTATTTATACAAATTTTTACGAGATTTTAATGGTCGCATTATAGGAGAAGAATTTTGACTATTTCAGGGACATCTATTAGAAGTCTGGCATCTGTTTTGCGTTTAGCAGGGGAAGCAAAAAAAGTCCGATTTGCAGTACCTTTGGAGAGTATCGATCCTTCGGTATTAAAGAAAATTGGTTTTGATGAAGTACCAAAGGTAGGCGATTTTCTTGTTCCTGCTGCGATCGGAAAATTTACTAACTTCAACGCGAACGGATCTGAAATAGTCAGAAAAGATCTTGAAAAAGTATCTGAGTCCATTATGTATTACGGCTCATTTAGAGACTGGCATGGCCGCATTCATCATGGAGTTAGGACAAGAAGAATAGAAAAGTATGTCCGCGAGTATATCGATGGCCCAGAGGAAATTTTTCAGATAGTGACAGTAAATGGGGAAATTTATATAGCTACCGCCGTGCTGGATTTAAACGATAAGAAGGAAAAAAGAAATGTGCATAACGCGAACTTGATGTTCGAATGTTTCACTAAATTCGACATTATAGATGTTGAAAAAAATAAAGTTGTTGGCCCAACTTTGAAGCGGCTGCAATGGGAAGTTTTACCGCCTGGAAATTATCCATGGGGTAAATCCAAAAGTTTCATTAATCGTGCAATTGGCAACTTTCCTGAAAGAGATCAAAAAGTGATCGAATTCCGAATGGAAGAAATTTCCAAGCGTGAACCAGACATACTTGCAACTGGTCGCGCAGGTTTTTGCGGATATTTTGTCTACGGATTCAGTAAAAAAAATGTCTATGTGTTGGAAAGCATTTTTCTTGATAATGCGACTTACGTGTTTTCAAGTGACTGGGAGTCTTTGTCTCAGTTGACTAAGAGTGAGTTAATTAATGGGAGATTACCTCACACGAGGATCGTGCACAACGAAAAATGGAACGTTAATTTAGGGCGA
This sequence comes from Undibacterium sp. SXout7W, assembly GCF_049339385.1. Classification (NCBI taxonomy): domain Bacteria; kingdom Pseudomonadati; phylum Pseudomonadota; class Betaproteobacteria; order Burkholderiales; family Oxalobacteraceae; genus Undibacterium; species Undibacterium sp. SXout7W. The sequence continues at coordinate 211,038 of NZ_JBMPPF010000004.1, forward strand.
GCAATTGATGGTAGGTAGCTTTTTATCTTTAAAGGTCCAGTTTAAATGCCCCCCTGTTGATAGGGTGGTCGGGTACTTCAACACCGCCACTAGACGGCTCGCAACTTTCCCCTTGCGGGTCTTGTATCGTTACGCACTACCCGGCCATAGGAAAACCTATGGACGTAAAAAAACCACGACTTACGGGCGCGGGTGGTTGGCCGCTAGTGGAGGAGTGTGTTGAGCACCTGATGGAAGGATAGAGTGTGCGGTACAGATATTCAATAACTTCAGATCTGTTTTGTGAGGGTTTGGGTGCTATCCTCAAGTCCTTGCAATTAGTTCTATTTTATCATTATGCTCAATTGCAACTACAACCGATGAGTAATCATATTTATTTGCTATTGAATTTATTTCATCTTTTATAAACAAATGAAAACTAACATCGTGATACGTAGCATTGTTTTTTTCGACAAGAAAAACAATTGATAGTTTGTCGCCCCAAAATAGCTTTCTCTTAATATCTATTTCGCTGTGCATATCGTCATCGTATGAAAGTTCAAATAAATCTTTTTTTGAAATAACTTCAATACCAAGAGGGGGGGATTCGTTCAAGGAAGCAAACTTTGGAAATGGCTCTTCATTGAACGTAACGGTGCCAAATATCGTTTTCAGAAACATGAGTGTTTTAAAGTGACGATTTTTGTCTCGTGTCATACTCCAATTATTGTTGAATACGTCATTGTTCGCGAACCAAGACCGAATTATTTTTCTCTTAGGTGCAATTTTTTCATTTGTCTGTAACCAAGCATTAAATTCATCTTGAAATTTCGCCAAATCTTGACGACTAATCGTTGCGTTGGGTATGTTTGAAAGGTTCTCAACAGCTGACAGTGAAACATCTTCAATTTCCTTGACGGATGCATCCGAGACTTTTGCATCGATGCGATTGCTAGCGTGTCTAATAAAATTAGAAGGTGAATACATCCAAAAAATTTCCACGTTAGCTTCGCTCATGATTTCATGAGTCAATTCTGGATGTGGGCCAATGGTTCGGCCAAATTCATTATGCCACCAGTCTTCTTTATTATCAGCAGTGATGAGCATCACTCCTTTTACTTTGTTTTCCTTAGCGTAATTGATCAATTGTCTCCAGAAAATAAGGTCACCAAACTTGCGCCCGTATTTCAATTTATTAAAAATGAAAGTCGCTTCGTTCGGATTCTTTCCCTTGCCCTCATCTTTGTAACCTGGGGGAATTTTCAAAGCATACCTCTCGTCTCCTCCATGCATTAGTTTATCTAGCGCTTCTTGATTTGCCGGACATGAACCGACTTTTTCTGCAAATAAGAAGTCAATTTTTTCTCTGATTGGATCGGAAGAGGAAATATCTAACTGCTGGTCGTGAGCAGCTTTTGCAGCATCTATAAATTTAGTATTTGCTTTATGCAAACTTTCAATGAGCTCTTCAGCGGAAATATTTAGACCTCGTTTGTCGATCTGAAGACTATCAATCTTCTTTTGAACGTCGCTAATTAGAGTGCTCGCGTATTTATAGGCATCTTCCGTAGATTTTTTTTCGTTGGAGATGACGGATAGGCGATTGCGTTGAAATTCAAGTGCAACATGATGTGGAATCCAGAATCTGTCCTTCAGTTTTTCCAAAGCAGCTATAAATTCCTCACGCGCGGTTTTTGGATATCTGTAAAGATCAAGTAATACATTTGCATCAAAAATGATTGTGCCTTCCTCCCAAAGCTTTTGAAATTCTGCTTCACTTGGAGCATAGAAACCAGCAAAGGATTTTTTCATTAAAATTTATTCGATATGTAAAGTTGGCAATTATTTGGGGCTGCTACATATTAAGTTTCAATTTTGAATAAAACAACAGTTAGTCTTTGAATTATCAAAAAATATGTTGGTGATTGATTGTTATATTCAAGGTGTAAAAGTCCCTGCAATATGTGAATATGCGATATTGGTCGCGGTTTCTGAATACCCAATTAACTCTCTTCTATCGTAAAGAACTTCACCCCCTCCCGCCGAAATCTTATCCCGCAGCCCATATTGATGCACTCGCGCAATACGGGCTACGCGGCCATAGAAACCCACTTCCAGCCCGTTGCCATCTGCCTTTGCTTTGAGGTGGGTGTTTGTCCTTAGCTTGTTGAACATGCTGGCTTTTTGCTTTTTGATGCGGCCTTGTTTGCCGCGCAGGTTTTTGCGTTGTTTGCGCGGGGCGTAGGGTGTGCCGTCGGGGTTTTGCTGTGCCTTGACGCGTTGCTGTTGGTTGCGGCGCAGCTCCTGGGCAAGTTGCAGGGTGAGTTTGCGGCGGGCGGCGGGGTCGAGCTTGGCCAGCAGTGCGCCTGCCCAGCTTTCTAACTGGGTGAGGTCGTCAGGCATGATCTGGGCTGGTGTTGAGTACCTGCCACTCTGCCAGCAGGTTGCTGCCGCTGTAGAGTTGCCAGTAGGGTGCGGCATAGTCTGGTGTGGGGGCTATTTCGCCTGCGTGGGTGATGTTGAGCTGGTGGCCTGTTTGCTGGACGATGACGCGCTCAGTCATATTCAGCTCCAGACTAATATCAACGCTGTTGTGGTTGTTGAAGTCCACCATAAAGCGTATGCCCTTGCTTTTATCCTCATTGCCCAGCAGGTCTGCCTGGTGCACCGTTATCCAGTCGAGCAAAGGCACCATGAGTGCGTCTTCTTCGCCGCCGTAGTCGGTGACGATGATGTTAAGCACATAGGCATATTCAAACGAGCGGGAAGCGGTGCGGGTGGTGTGCAGGCTGCCTTTGTCGGCGAAGACTAGCAGCTTGTCTGGGTTGCGCTTGAGGTCGGGGATGGCGGCGGTTAAATGGGCGCGCAGGCTGTTGGGTTTGTACATGCTATTGCGGTTTGTTGATGATGGTGCTGATGGCGTGGTAGCTGTCTATGCAGGCGTTTAGTTGGCGGATGGCGTCGTCGCCGTCTGCGGCGATGGCTGCAAGAGTTGCTCCAGCCTCTGGCGTAAGTTGGGCTCGCGTTTCTGGGCTATTGCCGGGGCCAGCGGGGGTATTTGGGCTGGTACTGGTGCTGCAAGCCTGGACGGGGATTGACAGGCGCACAGCGCCAGCGCGGACATCACTAATAAACTTGTCGCGTTTGGATTTTTCATGTTGTAGCTCTTTTTGGTGGGTGGTGGCGATGGTGGCGAGGCTGCGGGACATGAGCTTTTCGTTTTCTCTGGCTGCTTCGCTGGCTTGGGCTTGGTCTTTTGCCATCTGGGCGGTGAGTTTGTCTACCTGGTGGATGGCGTCTTTGTATTTGACGACGCAGAACAGGGCTGCGGCGGCGATGGCGAGGGCGAGCCAGGGGCGCGGGTCTAGGGTTTTGATGATGTTGAGCACGGGTTGGACTATGCGGGTGTGAGGCAGAGTTGGCGCTCGGCGGCGCGGCGTTTGGTGAGGCCTGCATAGACCGTGCCGCCTGCTTTGTTCCAAAACGGCATTTGGTTGCATGCGCCGGTGTAGTCGCCTTTGTTGAGCAAGGTGACCATGGTGGATGGCCTGCCTGACGCCAGCACGCAAAAGCCGTCTTTGCCGCCTTTGCGGCCTGGGCCGACATTAAACACAAAGCTGGTGAAGGCGGCGCGCTGATTGTCGTTTAAGGGGGCGGTGACGCAGCTTTCCATCGCGGCTTTGGCTTTGAGCAGGTCTTGGACTGTCATGTCATCGCATTGCTGGATGGTGGCTACCTGACCCAGCTTGACGCCGCCTGTGTGGCCGCGGCAGATGGTGGGGATGCTGACGGGATCAAGGTAGGCGGTTTGGCGGGTGCCTTCAAAGAGGACGATCAAGGGCAAGGCGGCGGCGATGCCTGCGGCTGCGAGTTTTTGTTTGATGTCGGTACTCATGATTGGCTTTTGCCTTTCTGTGCGTTTGCATTTTGATTTGCACGGCGGTGTAGCCAGGGCTTTAGCATCCTGTCGCGCACAAAGAAGGTGATTTGCAGCACGGTGTAAATAATGGTGAGGATGAATACCCATTCATTGAGGGGCACGCCTAAAAACGTGATGGCGCTGATGGCGATGGGTGGTATGGCCTTTACTGTTTCCATGTGGTTGTCGTTCATGGTTAGTCCCACAGGTTGATCATTTGCAGCACTGGTGCGGCAGGTGTGCTGTCTGGCAGGGTGATGCTTTTGCCCATGGGCAGGAATGTGCCCAGGCTGGTGATGCCGGGATTTAAGGCCAGCACTGCGGTAATGCCTGCAGTGCTGCCCAGGTGACGCCAGAGCAGCAGATCGAGAGTGTCGTTTTGTTGGGCGCGGACGATCATGGCTATATCAATTCGACCGTGACGTGGTGGCGGCCCATGAGCTTTGATATCGCCCAGGCTGCATTCCTACGTTCTTCATCAGGACCATTTGCCAGAAAACCGACCAGCTTCTTGTCATCGAGTGACGTGGCAGTGGTGTCGTAATCTTTGTACCGTTCAATCAGATCTGCTTTTGCTGTGCAATAGACAGCGCGCAGGTAATGGGATATCAGGACGCTTTGCCGGTTGACCTGTGCCGCTGGGATGGCGGCCATGCTGGTGTGGCCTGCGGCTGTGGCTGCGGTTTTTAGCTCTTTGACTTGATCGTTGACGAAGATGATGGCGTCCACTGTGGCGGCTGTCAGGCGGGTGTCTGTGACGGTGCCATCGAGCCGGATAGCGTCGCGCATGTGGGCGAGGTCAATGTCAGGGAAGAAGCCGTCATTGGTGATGATGGTGTCTGGCTGGGTCTGGCCTGTTGGCTGGCCGCCTGGAGCGTTGGCAATGAAGGGCATGGTGGTTGATATCAATCAGGTCAATAGTGGGCGGTGGGTGGGCTTCAGACGTGTTGGTGGGTAGCCATACGTCATCAGCCCACGCCGCCCGGCGCCGGAGGGTGCTTGGTCAGGTAGTGGGTGGGGGCGGTGTGTTGCTTGTGCCTTCACTTTCTACGGTTTTCTTGAGGCGGCGTTCTAGCCGTTCTATGTCTTTTTTGACGCCGATGCCCTGGAACAGGTCGAGGGCGCGGCGCAGGTTGTCGAGTGCTTTGCTGGCGTCTGCCTCTTGCAGTTGATCAAAGTCGATGTCGCCGTTGCCGATTTTGCCTATCTGGGCATAGCCCAGAGCTTTGTAGAGTTTGGCGCTGGCCTGGTCGGGGGCATCGGCATTGACGGTGAGCAGTTGCACGGCTCTGAGGGTTTCTTGTGCCTGTGCTGGTGTCTCAAAGCGGCCTGCGAGGTAGGCACCGGGGATTTCGTCCATGAGCATGGTGGCGATGTCACGGTGGTACTGATCTGGCAGGCTGAGGCTATGCTTGAGGCAGTATTGGGCTATCTCCAGGGCACGGGCGTAGTCGCCTGCGTCGATGTGCCAGACGAGTACGGTGGTGAGTACGATGTCCTGGGCGCCGTTACCGTGCTGGAGGGCGCTGTCTATCCAGTCGTCATAGTCGGGCAAGATGTCGCGTTTGAGGTCTATTTTGCGTTGTATGGACTGGATGGCTTTGAGCCTTTGCTTGTCGTTGATGAGTTTGGCAAGCATGAGGTCGTAGGCGCTGCCTTGCACGGGCTGGCCGTGCCTCGACTGGGCTGCCGCCTTGGCCGCGAGAATACGGGCGGCGTGGCGTTGGGCTGGGCTTGGGTTAGGCATGGTGTCAGGCGAGCTCGATGTTTTCTACCAGGGCGGCGATGCCGTAGTCTTCGACGACGTAGGCATCATTCGATGATTCGTAGTTTTCTATGCGGTCGCGCTTGGCGTTGTCGACGATCTGGCGGCGGCGGGCGCTGTCCTGGAAGTAGATAGACAGGTTGTCGTAACGGGTGATGAGGAAGCTGTTAGCCGGGAAGTAGGGGACGGTAACGGCTTGCAGGCCGCCCAGGCGTTTTTGGCTGACGATGATGTCGGCGGCAATGGTTTCTGTCGGGGCGTGGTTGGTGTTGACGAGGGGGAAGTATTTGTCGTGCATGAGTTCGCGTCCGACGATGCAAACTAAGCCTGCGTCTTCACGGAACCACGGGTCGAGCAGGGTGATGGCATCAAAGACGGCGGCATCCAGATTGGCGTAGTCACCGTTTTGGCCAATTTTGACTTTGCCGGGGGCTGCACCGTGGGACATGACGCGTTGTGGGGCGTCGTCGCGCATGTGTTGCAGCCAGCCGATGTTGACGTCTTGCAGGAGTGGGTGGGCTGTGATGTCGGTATTGGGGGCGATGCTGGTGCCGTGGAAGCCCATGACCATGCGGTCTAGCGCCTGGCGTTTGACGATGACGTCACGAATGCGGGTCTGGAAGTCTGGGAATTTGGCCCAGACATCGAGTTTGGCATAGGGGACGTGGGTGTCGTAGTTGGTTTTGCTGCATTTGTAGCGGCCATTTTCCAGCCCGGTTAAATCGCGGGTCTGGCGGTCTTGCTGGGTGGTGTCGGTACGGCTGGCGACGGGGCTGCTGATGCCTAGGTGAAGCTTTTCGCCTTCCATTTCTTGTACGCCGATGATGTTGATGCGGCTTAAGAACTGGCTGGATTCTTGAATTTTGGTTTCAAGACGTTGCTGGACGCTGGGGGCGATGGCGAAGGTTTTGGTGGCATCTTCTACGCCGTTGATGTCGCCCAGGCGGCCAAGGAGGGTGTTAAAGGCTTTGCGGGTGCTGTTTTGCATGTGGGTGTCCTGTTGGGTATTTTGGTGGCTGTATGGGTATGTTTTGCGCTGTTCTTCGTGTTTAGCAGTCGGTTTGTTCTGCGCCGTTGCCGCCTGTGGCGGTGGGTCGTGTGGTTTTGTTGCCGGGTTCTTTGTCGAGCTGGTCTTTAAGGCTGTTGAAATTGTCGGTGACGGTGGTGAGGTTTTTTTCCAGCTCGGTGATGCGTTTGGTGGCTTCGTTGAAGCGGGTTTCTTGCTTACTGGCATGATCTAGCAGGCTTTCTACGGCTTGGCCTATGTCAGCAAAGCGGGCATCGTCGCCGGTCTTTTTGTTGCTGAAGCCTTTGATCAGGTCTTTGACTTTGGTGGCGAGGCTGGTGGCTTCGGTGTCGATTTCTTCAAATTCAAGATTGACTTCGATCGCAGCAGAGAATAGGTGTGCCGGGTTGGTCTTGCGGCCGGCAAAGGGGTTGGCGTTGGGGTTGCTGGCGGCGAAGTTTAATACTTCGGTACCGAGGCTGGCGGGGCTGTCGGTAATGCCCAAACCGACCAGATAGGCTTCGCCAGTGTCGGCAAACTTGTCGTTAATTTCTACGCTGGTGTAAATTTTTTGTTTGGCTTTGGAGAGGGCGACCAGATCAGGGGTGGGCTCGATCTGGGCATACAGGGCGAGTTTTTTGCTGCCGTCGATGCTGACTTCTTCGGCTTTGACGGCGGTGACGTCGCCATAGGCTTTAAAGGGGCTGTCTGGCACGGTGCCACGAATGTGCTCTAACCAGATGCGTGCGCCATAGGTTTTAGGATCAAAATTCTTTGCCATTTGCTCGATCCAGCTACGATCAATTTTGCGGCCATCGGTGGTGGCGCCTTCTACGGCGACGCGGAAGAATTTAGAGGTAAATTTTTTGGTCATGGTGTGTTTGTTGGGTAAGGTTCTATTGAATCTGGCTGTGCAGATCGCATAGTCCTCTCCGTGGTTTTTTGCTTCAACGGTCAGCGGGTTGGTAAGATTTTTAACAACTTGCCCGCGATGCCTTCGCGGGCGCGAAGTCCGTAATCTGGCGGCATGATTGATCTTGCCGGCGATGACACGTCTGAAATTTCCCCTGATGATGAGCTGGATGCACCTGCGGTTTCCACCGATGGTGCGTCAGTTGCACCCACCTATGACCTAAAGAAACACGCCCAGGCCTTGTACTGGCAGGGCTGGCGTGTGTCGTCGATTGCCCGGCATTTGGATATCAAGCGCAGTACGGTGCAAAGCTGGTGTGACCGTGAGAAATGGGATGACACGCCGTTTATCGAGAAGATAGAAGCGAGCCTTGAAACGCGCCTGGTGCAGTTGATTGCCAAAGATGTCAAGACGGGCGGGGACTTTAAGGAAATCGATTTGCTGATGCGCCAGGCGGTGCAGACGGCGCGGGTGCGGCGCTATGAGGCGCCGGGCGGTAATGAGGTGGATTTAAATCCTAAGTTGGTGAACCGCAACGCAGGGCCGAAGAAAAAGCCGACGCGCAATGATTTCAGTGATGAGCAGCGGGATGCTTTGTTAGAAGCTTTTCGGGATTCGTTGTTTGATTATCAGAAGGTGTGGCTGCGTAACGGGCATGAGCGCACGCGGGTAATTCTCAAATCGCGGCAGATTGGCGCTACCTGGTATTTTGCGCGGGAGGCCTTGGCTGATGCGATGGAGACGGGGCGCAATCAGATTTTTTTGTCTGCCTCTAAGGCGCAGGCGCATGTCTTCAAGCAGTACATCATCCAGTTTGCCAAGGAGGCGGCGGGCATTGAGCTGGCGGGTGATCCGATTGTGTTGCCGAATGGGGCACACCTTTACTTTTTGGGTACCAATGCGCGAACGGCGCAGGGCTACCACGGCAATTTTTACTTTGATGAATTTTTCTGGACGCATAAGTTTCAGGAATTGAACAAGGTGGCGTCTGGCATGGCGCTGCACAAGCAATGGCGCAAGACTTACTTTTCTACGCCTTCAAGCATCACGCATGAAGCTTACCCGTTCTGGACGGGGGAGCTGTTTAACAAGCGGCGGCCTAAAAAAGACCAGGTAAATATTGATATCAGCCACAAGAGGCTTGCCAGTGGGTTCACAGGTGAAGACAAGATGTGGCGGCAAATTGTGACGATCATGGATGCGCAGGCGGGCGGCTGTGATTTGTTCGATATCGACGAGCTGCGCACGTACGAATATAGCCCGGATCAGTTTGAGAATCTGTTGATGTGTCAGTTTATTGATGACACGGCGTCTGTCTTCCCATTGCAGGAGCTGCAAAAGTGCATGGTGGATGCCTGGGTAGATTGGACGGACTTTAAGCCATTTACCACGCGGCCTTATGGGGATAACCCGGTCTGGATAGGCTATGACCCGGCGTTTACGGGTGATAGCGCCGGGCTGGTGATTTTGGCGCCACCGCGCACGCCGGGCGGCAAATTCCGCGTTTTGGAGCGTATGCAGTTCAGGGGCATGGACTTTGCGGCTCAGGCTGAACAGATACGACAAAGCACCATTCGTTATCACGTTGGTTTCATTGGCATTGATGCCACTGGCATGGGCGAAGGTGTGTATCAGCTCGTTAAAAATTTCTATCCTAACGTGACCAAGATCAACTATGACCCGGCTGTGAAAAGTCGGATGGTCATCAAAGCCCGTGACGTAATTAGTAAAGGACGGCTGGAATTCGACGCCGGAGCCACGGATCTGGCACAGGCATTCATGACGATTAAAAAGACGCTGACGGCGAGCGGCCAGCATGTGACCTATGTGGCAGACCGTAGCGAGGAAACCGGGCATGCAGACCTTGCCTGGGCGTGTATGCATGCGCTGGACCACGAGCCATTAGACGGCGGTATAGGCAGTAATCAATCATTTATGGAGGTGTATTCATGAGCAAGAGAAAGCGGCGCGGTCAATTTGATGCCGCTCCAGAGAACACGGTGGCAAGTGCGCCGGTGCAGGCTTCACCGCCTGGTATGGAGGCGTTTACCTTTGGTGACCCTTCGCCAGTGCTAGACCGGGCTGAGATTCTGGACTATGTCGAGTGTTGGACGAATGGGCGGTATTACGAGCCGCCTATCAGTTGGGACGGCCTGGCTAAGTCGTTTCGTGCGAGTGTGCATCATTCTACGGCGATTTATGTGAAGCGTAATCTGCTGGCGGCCACGTTTGTGCCGCATACCTTGCTGTCACGTGAGGCGTTTAGCCGGTTTGCACTGGATTTCCTTGTATTTGGTAATGCCTATCTGGAAAACCGTAAAAGCCGCACCGGCAAGCCGCTGCAACTTGAGCCGGCGTTGGCCAAGTACATGCGTCGGTGTAGTGATGATTTGAACCAATATGCTTTTGTGCGCGGTTGGCAGGAAGATCATGTGTTTGAGTCTGGGGCGATTTTTCATTTGATGGAGCCGGATATTAATCAGGAGGTGTACGGCCTGCCTGAGTATCTGAGTGCTTTGCACTCAGCTTGGTTGAATGAGGCGGCGACGCTGTTCAGGCGTAAGTATTACAAGAATGGTTCACACGCTGGTTTTATCTTGTACATGACAGATCCTGCCCAGAATCAAAGTGACGTGGACGCGATGCGCCAGGCGTTGCGCGACAGTAAGGGGCCGGGCAATTTCCGCAATGTGTTTATGTACGCGCCAAACGGCAAGAAGGACGGCATCCAGATCCTGCCAGTGTCGGAGGTGGCAGCCAAGGATGAGTTCTTTAGCATCAAGAACGTGACGCGCGATGACATGCTGGCCGCGCACAGGGTACCGCCGCAATTGCTTGGCCTGGTGCCGAACAATACAGGCGGTTTTGGCGCTGTTGAACCAGCTGCCAAGGTGTTTGCGATGAACGAACTGGAGCCGCTGCAGGCAAGGTTTCGGGAGTGTAACGAGTGGCTGGGCGAGGAGGTGATCCGCTTCATGCCGTATTCATTGGGTGATGCGGGAGGGGCAGCGAAATGAGTGATGTTGCGGATTTGTCAGAAAAGAATGTGGAGACGTTTATCGCTACGGCGATTGCGCATGCGCGCGGGAAGCCTGCCATGATGAGTGCAGGGCGCTGCAGGTTTTGTGATGAAACCGTGGCACCCGATACACTGTTTTGTGATCGGGATTGTCGGGATGATTTTGAGCGGGAGCAGAGTGCAAGAAGACTTAGAGGGGCTTATTAAAATTTTTCTCAAATACAACTTTATGGTGGTATTTGAGAAAGTTAATTTGTTGGGAATTGAAAAAACCTACATTCAATTCTTCTGAAATTCCCCATCTTTTCAAAATAAGGCGATCTAGATGTTTCGATATAAGCAAATCACCATCACTCGAAAAAGAAATAAATCCTCGGTCAAACAAATGATCAATGTGTGGCGCAAGAAGTAGGCCGTTGCATCCATCAATTTTTTCTTCGTCAGTGCTGTCTTTCCAAGGTTTAATATGACTCGCACGTAGGTGCACGGGATCTGTCACACCTGTGATTCGGCACCCATTTTCAATAAGTCTCACATTGGCTTTAAATACTCCTTGCCCTCGACGAGATTTAACGAGTTGTTCTTTGAACGTTGGTCCTATGTCGGTCCTGCTCTTGAGAATATCCTCATGTTGATCAGCTACGATCTCGATATTCGTTATTTCACCTCGCAGCATTTTGAGTGTTTCGGTATATTCTTGCCCAATTAATTCCGCTAAGACATGTGCCATTGGTGCAGGTACTGCTGCAAGATAGACTGACTGAAGGCCGTCGCCTGATTCTTGAAGTGGCGAATATTTAACGGGAAGATGTTCTCGAATTGAGTTGATATGGTCTTTGGGACGGATCTGGGCGGAGATTTCTTTAAACTCGACTGGTACGAGCCATCCTTCTAGAGACCAATTATTTCCCGCGTTGCCAAAATTTGGTTTTGCTGAAGTCTCGGCTTTTCCTATCGCTACACCGATAGCTTTGATTCGGGTATCACAGAACGAAAAAATGATATCGCCGACTTGAACCTCTTTCATATTCTCATAAAACTGATTTCGAGCTCCATCTGCTTTTGCCTTCGGTGACCATAAAAAGCCGCCAGGAACCTCAGACTTATATGTTTGATTTTGATTGACCCACCAGTACCTTGGACCAATTAATTGACTTTCAGCATGAGGGGTATTTTTGACCAAAGACGGTTCGCTAACTATTCTGTCGGAAACAGTATTTTCTGATTGTTTCGGAGCTTCACTCGTTGATTGAGATATGAACGGTGTAAATTTATACTTGTATTGTTTTAATATTTTTTCTGCTTTTTCAACCAATGCCGTGTCAAAAAAAGAACGCCATTTGGTTTCTACGACTATTGCCTCGACGCTAAGGTCTAAACGCTGATTCAAGTACAGATCGGTGAGTCCATCTGAGGGATCCTTCCTTGTTAGAAGCTTTTGGACAGTGATGTAACCACCATGATTTCCCAGCATAGATAGGAAAGTAGTTCCCCTAAAGCCAAATGCTTGCTTTGCTTCTGCGACTTTGCTACGCAGAAATTTTGTAAATTCATCGTTTTGTTGGTTGTTCAAAATATAGCCTTTGAAAATATTTTAAAAATACCTAGTTATGCATGGGGCACTTATAAAAACTCGGGAGATAATTTTTTGCAAAGAGACTTAATCTTTTGTTGGATCGATCTTGAATGGTGCTGGCGGTATATATCGAATGTAAAGAATGTCAGCAGAAGAACCATCTATTTTTTTAAGCGTGTCTGAGCTATACATTGTTATTGTCTCATCCTGTACGTAGGTGTTTTCTACCTTAACTCCAACTGACTTTAATATTGCTTCCAACATACCCCTTGGTGTTTGGTTCCAAATTCTGTACGCCTGCTCTATGCGAGGGCCATCAAATGTCGCTTTATCAGGAATGCCTTGAAATTGTTTAAATGTTATAAGAGCCTCATCATCAAAATGATAGTAGCTCTCTTTCTGTACTCCCCGGATGTTGGCATCAATAACTAATGCGCCAAGAAAGCCAGTGAATAGGTCTATTTTCTCGCCGCCCTCGGAATCCATTGGCAGGGCTAGGTTTGGCCGTCTATTAAAGTTAGCGTGAGGCTCTTTGTGGCATGCTCGACAAAGCGTTATTCCATTTCCAGTTTGATATCGCAAGTATTTCCAGAAGCTTTTGCGAATAATGTGATGTGCCGCGAGCCCATTCTTTTCATGGCAAAGAACACATCTATTTCCATCACGAGTACGGATGAAGTTACTCCAAAGACTTAAGCAATAAGTATTGCTTCTATTTTTTTCAATAGCTAACTTGAGTAGAGTAAGCTGCATATCTAACAATTCCATATATTAATTCTCTATTCAATAAGTAGACGAATCTACGGATTAAAATCTTGTTAGTTGTGAAAAATCAATATCATTGTAAAAAGATCCCGACTACTGAGATTCTGAGGTTTCTGCCATATTACCAATGAATGTTGCAATTCTACCTAGTGGCTAGCTAGTGTCATTTGATGGCGCGCAGACATCCCCCCACCACGCCTGCCCGCTAAATGGGGTGCTTTTGACTCAAATATGCGTCACCTGATAGGCTCAAGCCCTGCTTACGTTTGCGGCCGTTTGTATGACTCCAAAAGCTGACGCAATTTGACGCAAGTTTCATGTCATATCTCAACCGTCAGCATGATGGTTCCACGTAAATGGGATTTACAAAGGGGACGCACTTCGTTTTCCTGAGATCTGGGAAGGCCTCGGGAAAAAGGTAACTAAGGTAACGATATCTATAAATCATAGCTAAGTGTTTGATTTGTATAAGTATATCTGGTTACTTTATTTGGTAACTTTTGGTAATGCAAAAGGTATTTATTTTCTAAGTTGTTGATTTATATGGATATTTATAAATGAAGAAAATACTATTTATATAGGTAACTAGAATACCTTTACATTACCTAATTCTTACCTTTTGCTATTTTCTTGAAAGCCTTATCTGTCAAGGGTTTCTACGGTATTTAGAAAATAAATTACCTGAGTTACCTTTTCCCCGAGGGGGACTTTATTTTAGAATGGTCGTTTTTGCTGGTTTGAATCTGTCCCAATGAGTACGATGCTGTTCAGCATATCTGGTGTCTGGTTTCCGTCTGTAAAATCATTTCCGCAAAGGGGTATTTCTGGCTTGTTGCCTCATAGGTAAAACAGATTTTATGGAAGAGGGGGCAGACGGAAACGATTTTTGGATACGTATTTGATTTGATTGATTTATGGGGAGAACTTGAAAACTGGCGAGGTGTTAAAGCCTCCGTGAGTTCGAATCTCACAGCTTCCGCCAACGAATACGAAAAAGCCCTTGATAATCAAGGGCTTTTTCTTTACCTGCATTTCTTGGTATGCCATTCAGTATGCCATTTTGCATTGGAACAAATTGGATGTTATTGGAATCCAGTAAATTACGTTCCTTTCCTTATTCTGCCTACAAATGTAGACTTGAATGTCGTCGCATACGGTTATGGCATTTTAGTATTGAGTGCCACGATTTGTATTGGAGCGAGTTCTCGCGGCAATTGTTGTTTTTGACTCAGGTTTGTATTGAAAGCCAAAGTTCCTATCCAATACTTGTTTTTCCCACCAGGTTGAAAGTGCATAGTGTTCAGTTGGGTAGTTTAGCCACTGATCCTTAGCGTGTTGTTTCTTGGTGTAGGCGCGAATAAATTCAGCTCGAAAGCAACTGTACTTATTGGCGGTGTATTCAAAGAGCGAAACAAACTGCTGCGGGTCAACTGGATAGTAGGGCCAAATTTCATTGAGGGCTCGCGCCATTTCCTTATTGAGCTCATCCTTCTGTAAATTGCTCAGGAGATGAAAAATCTTATTGCTCTCTCCGATTCGAGGACGTTCTGCAGCATTACTTATTGCTATCTCTGCGTATTTGGGCAAATTAAAGCAAAAGGCTTCTCTATTTTGCTTTGTTGCTAACTTCAGGTGCTCATAGGAGTGGAGGTCGCACATTGTCCGAGGGGCATAATCGCCCCATTCCGCTTGGATTAGTTCTTTTAAACTTATCGGGGTCAGAAGCATGATCCAAATGACAAGGTAGGCTTCGGCTTCTTTTTCCGATAAAGAACCCGGTCGATGGGATTTCAGATTATCTAAAGGTATTTTGCGTGACAAGGCAGTGACGAAACGCGCAACATCCTCATACGTTTTGAAGCATGGAAGCGAGTTTTTTGCTGATATCGTTTCCTTCACTTTGATAAGTAGTTTTTTGCTGCTTTCCGCTCGTTTTTCCCTATCTATATCCTCATTAAGTCTTAAGGCTGCCCTCCTGGCCTCATCTTCGGTGATTACAGTCGCCCGGCCTAATTTCGTGTCACTGGATTCTCCTTTGACAGTCCGTCTGTAGAGATATTCTGTCACAACGCCATTGATGGTCTTTTGATATAAATTGCCCCCCAAGGCTTTTACTGAGGTCCTTGGTACGATTGGAAGTGGGTTGGTTTCTACCTTGTCTGTCACTTCTGAATTGATCACCTCGATAGGCTCCGTAGCATCAGCGGCTATTTCTGTCTCTAAGGGCTTGCCGGGGTCCGGCGAATTTTCCAATGCTGTTGTCTCTTCGATATCTTTAGGTGATTGGGAATGTGAGGAGTAGATCCCTCGCTTTGTGCGAATTTGTATCTCGATTTTACGACCGTTACCGTTATCTATTTTATATGTTGAGACCATAGAAATCGCCAAAATGAGTTGTTGTTGAAATGAAATATTGTTAAATAATATTTTTATTATTTAAACATTTCTTACATGTAAAGTTAAAATAATGAAATGTCTAAATATTAATAAAATACAAGATTTGCACAAAATTTACACGTTACCTACACTGAAAATTCACATAACAATGCCTGAATCCACACAAAAATATACTGTCATTAATTGAATGAGTGATATATACATTCTTATCCGTTGCTAGAGGTAAATAGATGAGCAAACCCTACCTAGCTCACAAAGAAAAAACTGTGTCGTATCTATAAAAATTTAAAAAATATGTTTAGAAATGATACCGTAATTCTTTGCTACCTCTCATTCCTTTTAGAGCCCAGGCTATCGGTCTGGTGACTTCTTCAATCAAAACAATCCACGTAATCAAGTCCACCGGTTTAGCCCATGCTCCGGCGACCTCGGTAGCTAGTTGATGCAAGGAAGGAATTGTTGGCGAGAAAGGGGGGATTAACTGTTCAGGTCTCAAATTGAACATCAGGAAAAAATACGTCACTACTCCATGATGTGCAGAGCACACCGGCAATCTGCATAACTTAATCCTGGAGCCATCAGTCATGCCAGTCCGAATCCAACCACGCTGTAAAGTGAGTGTCCCAGCGCCATCCCCCAAAGCAAAAGCGTCTGCGGGTCCTGCCAAAACAAGTCGCACTGAAAGTGCCTTGGCGCTTTGCCTGGAACCACCTTTCACACAAACACCAATCCAACCCCAATTGCTGCGCCGTCAACAAGTCGAAGAACTGACTGGACTAAAACGCAGCAGCATTTACGCTCGCATCAACCCCAATTGCAAACAGTACGACCCGGATTTCCCCAAACCCATTTCCCTGTCCACGGGTGCGAAAGGTGGTGTTGCCTGGATCGCTTCCGAAGTAGTGGCCTGGATAGAGACACGCATCGCCGCAAGCCGTGGCATTGCATTTGGCAATGCCTGAAAGGCTTGCCAATTTTCTTTAAAGCAGCATTGAAACGGAGCTAAGTCCGTATACGACAAAATCACTGCAAACCCTGTCTAGCTACCCAGAAAACCCTAGCTAGATCACTTTCCCTGGTAAAAATAGGTTGCTCATCATTTTGGTTATTTATGTTATAAAAGAAAATAATGCTAAAAAGATAACAATAAGAGAGGGATGGATATGAAATAAAAAGATGAAAAAGAGATATGAAGAAAGACAGCTAAGAAATCTGATGAAGAATCCAGTAAAGGAGACGAAGTAAGAAACCATGTATCCATCAATTGAAGTGAATTGAGTATAAGCAACTTCATTCATCGCACCATGATATGAAGAATCATCATCAAGCTATCATGGATCAATCTGTTGTCAGCATCACCACAGCACAAGCGTTCAAGCTGACGCGCTAATCTGAATCACCACAACTCGGCAGCAGGGTAGCTCTCTTTTTGCTAGCTGCTATTACCTGGCATCTTTCCCTACAACGCAAAATGAACATCGTGCCGATAGCACGGTGACGATCCTGCGCGACCAATTCATGCAAGTGGTTGACCAGCGATTCTTCCATGGAACAAAGATCATGACCAACTTCAACAATCCCCCATTTCCGTCTTCACAAGTGCAAGACTATCCAGATGGCAGCTTAGACCAGCATGACTGGCCGGACGACGAATACCAAGAGAATGAACAACGCTATTCGAACTGCCTCAAGCAGTTACTGCACTTACTTCAGCAAATAGCTAATAGTGGCCGTATTCCTGATGTGATGAGCTCCCAAGCACGAGTCACAAGGTCCAATAGCGTAGCAAAAGGGTATCAGTCATTGTTTAATCACTTGGACAAATATCTCGAAACGGTAGTCATGTTGCCTGGAGAGTATGAATACGACGAACACCTGAACGTCTTCATCCGGTGCTGTAAGCAGTTGCTGTTGTTGCCAGTATCATCAGGCTCGCGCCTGGAAATAACGTGGAAGACCTTCCGTCAGTTGATTGACCTGATCCATGATCAATACGGAACAGTATTATTCGGAGATAAGCTGCGTATCCAGCGAAGGGATGCAGCCAAACGCTATGAGGAATATAGCAACTATGTAGATGCGCTATTTGACAGTCATGCGCGGCTCATCGTGCTACGGCTGGACCTCTATTATCTGGAAAAATATGCAGCTAAGATTTCCTTGGGGACGGCTTTAGCTGATCTGGACCGATTTTTTGCCAACATGCGCAACAACAGCCTTTTTACAGAACTGGAAGGTTATATTGTCAAAACAGAATTTGGAATTGAAAGAGGCATACACTTTCACCTGATATTATTCTTCAATGGGGCTCGCCGGAGGGGAGCAAGTCACGTCATCCATGCACGCGAAATGGGCGAATATTGGAGCAATACCATCACTGAAAAGAGGGGATGGTACTGGAACTGCAACGCCGAAGCTGAGAAGTTCGAATCGAAGGGGCGTCTGGGCATTGGACTGATCCATTGGAGTGATACAGCGTTGCGTAACAATCTCCTGAAACTCGTGCTTACTTACTTCTTTAAAACGGGACAATGTTTTCGGTCCAAGCTATGGCCCAAGGCCAGGCTGATACGCCGTGGTCTTTATCCTGTCTCCTATGCCGTCAAGCTAGGCAGGCCGCGTTCTGAGATAGGGTTGAGTTGATGTAGGTTTGCCAGAGTAGGCAGTTAAACAGGTAAACTATGCACATGCCTGTCCCATGACTACCATCTGCCGTGGGATAGGCATATTCAGACAATCGAGAAACTGGTGCGTAGAAAAATGACGAAGAAAAAGAGAAAGGCAAAGACAAGTGCTGATACCAGTCAAGTAATCAACATACCGATACAGGACATTTTTAGATGCATGCGAGATGACTATGAGCAGCATCGGAGCATTGATGAGTATGGACATCCATTTCCGATGGGTTTGCCACTAATCATCATGGACACACATCGATTTGTCGAGCGCGTCCTTAGTTCAACGGAGCCAGGGTTTGATGTGTCTGACTCTGAGCAAGAGCAGCAACCTTATAAAAAACCCGGATTGAGTAGTTTTTTCAGTGAGATGTTTCTGAACCGGCAACGAGCATACCCTGACTATTTTCAGCCGAGTGAAACAGTACGGTTGTTCCTCGCCATTGTGGATACCTTTGAACCTCTACTGGCCGGTCTGAGAAAGCGGAATCTCTCGCTTGAAGAACTGCATGCAGAGCAGATCAGTTTATATAACTCTCTGATACAGGAAATCAGGAAACAGGGAGTGGAACAAGAATTCAAGCGAGCAGTTCTACATCGGGCGCAGGTTGCGAATGGAAATTTCGATAGTGCTACGTTGTATGTCAATCAGTTATTTGAAATGTACGAGAAGTTGCATGTAGTGCGGGTTGAGTGTGGGGTGCTGGCAAATGAGGTGTATATTCTCTCCGAAGACGATGCCTTAATGGCGAAGTACGCTAAAGAATGCCTCAATAATCTGAATAATAACAAGCGCAACAACCGGCTTTTTGCAGATATGGCTGGTTACCTGTGGAAGCTGGAATACCATCCCAGGCGTGGTTATTATTTTCATTTTATTTTCTTCTTTGCGAATGTTTCTGTTGAGCTGAGCAAACAACTGACAGATCGGATCGGTCAGTATTGGGTAGATCGTATTACCAATGGGCGGGGGAAATATTGGGATTGCAAATCTTTAAAAGGTAAATTTTTATCGTCATGCATTGGTGTTGTCGAGGGTAACGATCAGCACTTGCGTGACAAATTGAGACAGGCGCTCTTTTACCTGACACAAAAAGATATTTACCTGAAATTTGGCGTGCATTGCGAGGGCAAGCGCTTTCGGCATGGTGAAGTATGACAGTAATATATGGAGTGATCCTCTTGGCATTTGACAGCAAATCAAATCTCCTCTGGTTTTGATGCCATTTTCCAATCATTTAACCAAGATTCTAGTTCTCCGATGCACAGGCACTCATCATTGCCGCTGGCTTGTGTTGCTCCTTCCTGCGCGACTCCTGCTATGCGGAAAAGTTCATCAACAAAAGGGCCTCCACTGTTCCCCTTTCGGATTAGTGTCGATATTTCCAGTCGCTGTAGTGGGCCACGAGGGAAACGATTTACAACAGTGGTGTTTACTTGGTTAGCTTTGCGCCCGGGATTCCAGTTTGGCAGTCAGGATAAAACAAATTTACATCTGAGTGATATCTGTGTTACCAGTCTAAATAGAATAGACAAGACACGCCCCCCCTGCATACGTATATTTTTTACTGGCTAGTGTAAAACTGATTTCAAACAAATTCTCGAAAAGTTGAAAACACCAGTCTTAATCACGATTAAGAAAATGCATGCTGGTACGCTGTGCCAAAATCATGACCCTCGCACTATTTGAAGCTGAATGTGGTGGCGGCTTCAGCGTAGCGCAGTGAAGCCAAATTGCGTCTGACCGCGAATGAACCGTAGGCATTTGCGATGCCTATATCTCGCATCGACTCGCCGCCTACTCTAAATAGAAAGATTACATTCATATTTAGCAACAAATGTGCGTTAAGGTTGATTCTGCCTCTGCCTTGTGCGTAGTCTGTTGCTGACGAGGGAGAAGCCAGCTTAGACGCTAGTGCCAAATAGAATCGCTGACGTGGTTATTGATGAAACGGGGGAGTGGTACTTGCACGACGAATTATGCTGTATGTTTAATCAGTTCAAACCGCAAAGTTTTATTCTGCAAGATTTGCAGACTAGTAAGTGTACTTGATCGCTATTGGGCTGATAAAATGACAAAAAAATAATTCGGCGAAATATATAAAGGTGAAGTAGATGATTTTGATTCGCGCCGTTAGTTTGCCAACACTTTCATGCAATTATCTCAGTTCGAACAAAAAACTTATGTGATTCTTGGGATTCACTTCCGTGAATTTTGAGGTAACGTTAGTGAAGTTTAATTTACATATTCAGTGAGCTGTTTTGAATCATGCCAGACGTGTCAAAAGACCTAATATTGTTATTGCAATACCTCGTCCCAGGGTTTTTGGTGGCATGGATATGCTTTGGGATGACATCGCTTCAGAAACCTTCGCAATTTGAGCGCGTTGTCCAGGCTTTGATCTACGCATTATTTGTGCACGTCATTGTTATTGTTGAACGCGCTGCCTCGCTTGGTATTGGCAAATGGAGACAATTCGGAGATTGGAGTGCTGACAGTGAGTTATTTGCTTCATTATTTACTGCAATAATTTTAGGGTTTTGTTTTTCTTACTTGATAAATTCAGATCGATTGCATGAAAAGTTAAGAAAATTGAACCTGTCAACTAGAAGCAGTCACCCTTCAGAATGGCTTACTGCGTTTGACTCAAGAAAGCAGTTTGTAGTGCTCCATTTAAAAGATGAGCGACGACTTTACGGATGGCCTGAAATTTGGCCATCTGATCCTTCAAAAGGACATATTTTAATAAGTAGTGCGCTTTGGTTACTTGAAGCAAAACCCGACGATGCTACAAAAGGTCTTATCTATCTAGGCCCAAGTTACATGCAGAAGAACGAAGCGGCCGACCTTGTCCAAGACTCACAAGCACCGCCTTCTTCGCAACATATTCTAATTGATATAATCGACGTGAAATGGGTCGAATTCATGCCTAACCAGGAGAATTTAAATGGCAACTAACAATCCCCCGCGCCCGTCCTCGCCTCCTTCTACAGGTAGACGCGAACAAGCAAACGTTAATCCTGCGCCAACTTATCAGAGACCACCACCACCACCTGCGCCACCACCTCCCAAAAAGTAACCGTCCTTAAATGCCGATACGAACTTTTTGCTCTGGGAGAAATTTACAATTTGATGGACAAAACACCGTATTTGGCGCACTGCATGCATAACCAGTGGTACGGTATGCACGGGCTTTCAAGCGCATGCCATTGCGCAGCATATTACTCGAAATGAGGCGAAATCCGTTCTGCAAAAAACAGTGCCCTTTTATAATAAAGGGTTTCAAGGCTGTTATATTACAACTTTTGCGGAACTAGATTCATGCCTAAGCATTTGATTTTGTTGAATAAGGCAATGGTCTTAAAATCCGTTGCTATGCTTGTTAGCAGGAATGGTCCGTGCCACGTCAGGAATATGTCAATTTGCAGTGCTAGGAAGTAGAAGAGAATCATTAACCTGGTGACGTATCGTTCCTTCTCCTGCCATGTTCCGGCGTCTCTGAATCTGTCGTCAGGTCTTCATTCAGAATTTTCGATTTAAAGTAAGCCATCCCAATGCAAGCAGCCAGGGAGATCGCACCACCCACAGCTCCAAACCATGGCAACACGCCCCAGAATACAGTAGACAGGCTCACAAGAATCATGATGACATTGGCTGCAAATGTAAGCCGCCAAATAAGAGCGGATGTCAAATCAGCCTCCCGTAATTTCTTGCCGGGGTTTATCGTCAACATGCTGTTTGTCGCCAATTCTGTTCGGTGACTTGTTTCATTGATTTTCTGCATTCAGTCACGCATCTAATGTAATAATTAATCAATACGCCGAATGGCGATGTTGCAACAAAAAAAAACTGTTATCGGCCTGGCGAATTACGCCAGGCCGATAACAGGAAGAAGGCCCAAAGCTTCAATTGCTGCATCTACTCAAATAGTCATTTGCCAGTCGCACATTCCTGTTCCCATTCTTCCTGCATGTCATGAATAACAGGGGCATCCGGCCCAGACGCCTTGCGGAACGCGGCGACTTTGGCATCCACGCATAGTTGAATTTTCTGATCAGCGGCAGCGTTACCTGATGCTGTCTGCGTTGGAGTCGTAGCAGCTACTTTGCTTTTCGCACATTCGCCGTCCCATTGTGCTATATCAGAATTCCAGGGAGCTTCGTTTATCCCCTTTGCTGCGTGGAACTCGGCAATTTTAGCGTCAACACAGGCTTGATTTTCTGGTTTGGCTTGTAAAAGACCATCTTTAAATGTTTCTACGTTAGAGACCACCATGCCCGGCTGCGTACCAAGAAAAAAGCTACCTCCCAGGAGTTTTTCCAGGTTTTGTCTGGCCTCTTTCTCAAAATTGTAGATTGCCTGTTTTTTATCAAAATCTTCAGGGTAGTCATACGTTTTTTTAATGCCGTCCAATTTCCCATTTTTATAGATTTCGTCCACTTCACCATGTTTGGCCGTGCCAGATTGTTTGCCGTCTATCCATTCAAGATCTTGAAGTAAGTTTTTTCCAGAAAAATCCCAGACTTTTTCACTACCTGATTTGGCATCGTTGGCCCAGTAACGCTTCTGGATGACGACATCTTCATACGGGTTATGTACTTCTTCCAGACCGTCCTTGTGACCGTTCTTGTAATGGGTCTCCCGCCATAGCCTGCCGGTTTTGACCTCCCAGAGTTTTTCAGTGCCATCTTTATTGCCATCGGTCCATTCAGATTCGACCATTTTTATGCCTGTGTTGGACGTGCACAGCATTTTTCCATTCTTGAGACCTTCCTTGTATTCGGTAGAGCAACTCCCGATGGCAGGCTCTGGGTAAGACGTTCCCCAAGGCTCATTCTTGATGGTTCCATTAAATGGTGTGCTCTCATTGGCCCGATAAACCAGGCCACGCATGTTACTGGCTTCGCGATAGTCTATTTTTTTGCTACAGCCTGTGATCAGCACTGACAACATGATGACCATCGCCGCAACTTGTTGATGATGGAAGTGGATTTTCAAAATAACCTCTGCTTGATGTGTGATTAAAAGGTGACGAGCCGCCTGTCTTTGATGACAAGGCGATTCAGTCAGGTAAATATTGGGAAATAGATGTGCGGCAACAAAAAATGGACATGACCAGCTTCTTGAACGAACTGATGCATGCGTGACCGGGTTGCACAGTGGTGTCGATGATCCAGGTCAGAAGGGAGGCAAACAATGATGTACCAAGATCATTTTTTGCCTGAACGCTCGGCTTTCATCTTTTCGGTTTGTTTTTCAGCGTGCTTTGCCGCTTCTGGCAGTACTTCGGTCACTGTGAACTTCGCCGCATTGAACAAGCCCTTGCCAAGCAGTTTCAGGCCAGCCACCGCTTTCTCCCGTTTGCCGAATGAACCGTATCGCAGTTCATCGACAGCCTCTGCCATACTGAAGTAACGATCTTTCTTCTCGTCGCTCATAGTGCCCATCCTTTCTGATGAATTGTTGAGCTTTGGTTAGAACTGATCCACTTTACCGGTGCCTTCGCAAGTGTTACAGGGGACCCGTGCCTTCTTGTCGCCAGCGCAGACTGGGCAATTGGCAGGATGATCGCCATCGCCATATTCCACCGGGCAAGGGATGACGCCTTTGCCTTTGCATTCAGGGCATTTCTCTTTTTTGCTCATGGGGATTTCCTTTCTGTTGAGTTATTTGTGTGTTTCTGCTGTTGGTTGTGATTGGCGAAATGAATTTGCTTTTCGATTTAAATTTTCTGTTTGCAAGAATTTGGTAGTTAAGACTTCATATTAAAATGGGTCGTAAATGCCGTGGTCGTTTGAGCATCATAGCGCGACCATAGAAGCCATGGCAAGAGTTTCTGTAAAACTTGATAAAGACAATTACCTGGTTCAGCTAGGTGCGGCTGTGCGCGCCCGGCGGGTTGCACTGGCGTTGTCGCAAGAAGCTTTAGCCGACTATGCTGAGATAGATCGTTCGCACATGGGGAAGATTGAACGCGGGGAAAGAAACGTTACTTTCTTGAACATTGTCAAGATTGCTAATGCATTTCAATGCAAACCTTCCGATCTTTTTATTGATGCAGGACTGTAGCTAAAACATCTGGAATCTTTAAATCCGCGTAGCCCTCAACATTACAACCGAAACACTGGTACCTGCAAATTCGTTATCGTAGGTATGCAGCCACTCCAGCCGCCAGCCCGGTAAGACCTCTTTCCCCTTCATTGAAGCTGGCAGTATCGCCACAATCCTGCCTTGCGGCTTGACCAAGCTTGCCGCTGCTTCCAGATGCGCCAGCGCCCGCCCATCAGAAAACGGTGGATTCATCAGCACCTTGTCAAAGCGCTCTGTCGTTGTCTTTGCATACTCAATGAAATCCATCTGCAAAGCGTCAAAACCTTTTTCAGTCAGGATCTGCGCATGCAATTTGCTGATTTCCACACAGCGCGTGCTGTCCTTTGGAAGGTGCATAGCCAGATTTCCCTGACCCGCACTGGGTTCCAGACACCAGTCCTCCTCATGGATATTCAGTGCAGCCGCAGCATCTTCCGCCATCTTCTTCGGTGTCGGGAAATACTGGAATGCCGTCCGGTCAGGCAGACAGCCCGCCGCAATCACATCGTTGAGCACCTGGTCCAGCCGGTAATCAAATTCAATTTCCTCTTTCTTGTTGATGATCCCCCCCAGTAACTGCAATACCCTAATCGCCTCCGTCCTGACCTGTGGACTTACCTGGTGCGGGTAGCCAAGATGGAACACAAACGGGTTATGCCGGTCTGGCTTCAGCCCTTGCAGCACCTCAATGACAGCGAAGGGCAGGGGACGCTGAATCAACTGATAGTGTTTTTCCTTTCTACCCGGCCTCTTGCGGAACTGCGCCGGAATCGCCTGCGGATACAGGGAATGCAGCACCTGATTCAAGCGCCAGGCCATATCAGGATGGATCTCCAGATGCGCTGTTCCCTTCAGGTAACAACGCAGCTTTAGTGCACCACCATCCAGAATCAGCCACTCGCCATGACGCTGCCGTACCATGCTCACAATTCCTGATGTAGCATTCCACTTAGGCTCATCCCTGCCCATGAACTTCGCAATTACCGCACGCAGGTCATTGATTAGCCCGGCCCTGCTGGTATTGGTACTCCACTCACTGGTGACATAGCCAATAATCATCCGTTTGCTGAAACCCGCAGGCGAGTTCGTCACATGCTCCCCGGACAAGCCCCGGAATATTCCCTCCACACGCTCCGCAAAGAACTTTTGGCGCGATGCCAGCAAATCACTGATGGTCGGGCGCACGGCTTCTTCCGTGAAATCGGGTGCTGTCATTTCACTGATAGTCTTGTTCCATTCATCACGACGCTTTTGCGGCATTACACTCAACACATCCGTCATTGCCAGCGTCTTCGACCAATATGCTGCATTCAAGGCAGCAATCGCACCGGCAGGATTAAACAGCTTCTGGACGCTCGGCTTGAAGCGGTTGTGCTCATCGCCATTCCCATCCAGAAAGTACTCCATTGCTGCTGACAATTCCCTGTCTATCATCCCGGCAATATGGGTGATACGCTGGCGCATACTGTTGTACTGCCCCAGCAGACCATCAATCAGGTCAGATGACACCGGCGCAAAAAACAGCGTCGCATCATCCACGATATTAAAATCTGTTATGTCCATGTCTGTCATAGCATTTTCTCCTTAAATTCATTGATCATTTATTGATATAAAGGGGCACGGCTTAAGGCCGAGTGAGCAAGGCAGAAGGTGGCGCACCAAGTTTCTTGTCCAGCTTGTCCACCAGGCTGGGCCTGCGCCGGACCAGTGCCGCAAGCGGCTTGCTCGCACCCGGGCTGTCATGTGGAACAGCAGAAGAAGCAGACTCAGCAGAGGCAACAGATTCAGAATCCTCTGATACTGGATAAAATTCCTCCAGCGTTTCCAAGGTTTCCTCTGCACTCTCCTCAAAGGCCCCATTGGCAAACCCCAGTACCGCAGCCCCATCCAATGCAGTCTGATCAAACCCGCACTCTCTGCGCCGTTGATCCGTATCCCTTGCCTGACTTATCGCTGCCTCCAGCGTCAATCCTTCCCGTACTGTTAAATCCACGTAATAAATCGCCGAGCGATGGCTCATGGTGGTGCTCTTACCCCTGAGTCTCAGTTCCAGCGGCAGACAGGCCAGCAGGTTGCCTGACACAGCCTGGTAATAACTGAGCCTTGCCGCCAGGGTACGAATACTGTTAAAACCCGTGGTCCTGAAAATAAAACTCCCCAGTTCATCCTCATCCCCGATCTGCACATTCAGACGCCCATAGGGTTTGCAGGCACCATTCTTTGCCAGTTCACAGCCATCCGGCGAAGGGCAGGGCAGGCTTTGTATCCCGGAGTCTGTGAAGCGTCTGCAAGTCTCTCCATTCCCCACACACAGGGGACGCCCGGTCTGTCGGTCAAACAGGTTGTACGCGGCTCGCAAGTTCAGATCAGGTTCACTGAACAGCACCCTTACTGGTATAGAGCGCAGCTTGTCCGTACCAGCCTTCTTGCGAAATTCCTCATCCAGCGGGTGATGGACCCAGCCATTGCGCCCCTGTACCTGGGAAGTAATCGTAAAAAAGTCTTCCTTGACTGGCAGACGTTTACCGTTCGTTTCAACAATGCTGCCTATGGAAATACGTCCTAAAATTGGCGGAGTGATAGCGAGACCTTTGATCATCATTATTCCTTGATATAAAAATGAAAGCCTGTCCTCTGGTAAACAGGGACAGGCCGTATGGATTTGCGGGAGAGGAAAATTGCAGCTTGAGTAACCTGGCAATGCAAAGAAGGAATTTGCCAGCATCAGGCTTACTCAGTCACCGGTTTCAGGTGTCAGCAAGAACCGCCGACTGCCCGGCCTGACCAGAGGATAACGCTCCAGCAATTCCGGCTGATCCAGCAACAGCTTCTCCACATCAAGACGCAAGCTGTCCTTGGCCCGTTTCCAACTGACCCGTCCGCTATCAAAACTGGCCGTGCTCGCTTGCCCCAAGCGTTGCTGTATCTGCTGCGCCAGCAAAGCAGCCAGTTCTTCCCGGCTGTCGATATCAGCCCGCAGATTCACCAGGTCAGCAAAAATGGCTGACATCTGCTTATCTTCCCGCAAATCCAGATGATTCCCGGCATCCTGCGGATACAGACAACGCAAGGCCATATCTGCTGATTCTGATCCATCTGCCGGTGGCGGCGTATCCGTTTCCACGTAATGCCAGAACTGTCTTTCCAGTTCTATGAGACGGGCAATCAGCTCATCATCGCGGGTAATCCGGTAAATCCTGATTTCCTGCCCGCATACCAGTACGCAGACATCGGCAGCGGTCTTGCCTGTGACAGCCAACTGATGCTGTACCTGGCAGACGATGTATTCCGGTACCCCCTCGCGCCACAGACGAACACCAAATTCCCCGGCAGTCTTGCATTCGAGGATTTGCACATCCGGTGCGCCAGTCACTTCCCGGTCAATATTCGCCAGCATCCAGGATTTGTCTGGATCAGGATGTTGTAGCACCGCATTGATTTTGCGCACCCGGTTGCCAGAGCGGCGGGTGTAGTGGGCTGCGACTATGGGTTCCAGCAAGCTTCCCCAATATGTTGGGCTGGTTTCATCATTGGGATCAATTTTAGGTAAATCCGCATCCCGGCCAGTCTTGATCATCCACAGTTCCAGTGGCGACTGGTAGGGATTCAGGCCAACGGCAGTTCCGGCATCACTGCTGCCTATGCCTTGCTTGCGGACAGTCAGCCAGTCATCGCGACTGAGTTCCTTGGTTTTAACCAGCTTCAGGGCAGGGCGGCTGGACTTGGGTAAAGCGGTTTTTTCTGCGACAGACATACAAACCTCCATGGTTGAATTGAATGGCATCGGGTTTAAGGAAAATAAGTAAGATGAGATTCATTCCCGGTGTCAAAGGCAAAAAAGCCCGGTGAGCAAAGGCTACCGGGCTGGGGAGTGGTGGTTGGTCGATTGCGTGGATTTGATCAGGCGACCATCAGCAAAGCCTGATCCAGTGCTTTCTGCTTCAGCGACGCACCCTGACCAAACCAGGCTGATTCCAGCCGGTGGTCAGTGGTACGTGCTCTTTTCTGGTGATCGACATATTCAGTGACTGAATTCAACAAGCCAAATGCTGTTCCCTTGGAAGAAGTCAATTCGGCACCTTTGCCCTGGCCGTCGTACAACTCCTGTACCTTTTTCATGGCACGTTCATTGGTCAGGCCGGAAGCAGTATTGCTGGGATCAGTGAAGACACGCAGGAAGTAATTCATGGCTTCATGTGATTTCACTTTGCGTTCAGAGAGGGTTTTCATGCGGTACATGAAAGCATCCCAGGAAGCGACAGAAATACCCAACTGCCGCTTGACGGCCTGCGCATCAAAGTTGGTGTTATGTGGCACCTTGACTGAACCGCTACTGTTATTGAGTGCTACCGCCAGCGTGTTATTACAGACCACCCGGATGCTGGTGAACTGTGCCGTCGTCGCCAGACTGCCATCGCAGGCAGTAGCCAGCAACAGATAGGCATTCACCACGTCATTGCCCTTGAGCGTAGCTGACTGATTGGTTTTAGCCAGTGCCCAGACCTTGCGGCCTTCTTTCAGGACACCGGCAGTTTCCAGCTCGAACCCGGAAACTTCGGTCAGATCACGATAAAATTCCAGGATTTCGCGAGGTTGCACGACCTGGTAGCGGTTCGATACAACTGACAGGGCAGCTTTGGTATCCGAGCGATATAGTACCTTCTGTTCAGGAAAGGTCATGATTGCTCCCAGACTGCCAGCGCTTTCCGTCATAAAGCGAACAGGGGACTCCTTGATTTCAAATGCCATCCCAGCTTGTTCTGCCCAAACTTCAATGGGCTGTTTGGCCGTCAGTTGATTGCCTAGGCCATGCCAGGGTGCTTCGTTTGTATAGGCCATAGTAGTGACGAGATGTGCCATGAGAGTATTCCTTAATAAAATAAAGACGCACGCAAGTAAGCTGCCGTGAACAATCGGAAGCACAGGTGTGTACGGGAGATTAGTGAAAGATGGAGAAGTGGGGAGGTAACGCTTGCAGTTCGATCGGGAAATGAACGACTGCCTACTTGTCACTGAAAGCGAAATCACATTCAGTACAATAATAATTGTCGAGTACCTTGTTATCGACCACTTCACCTAGTGAAGTACCGACCGAACAACCGGCTGCACCGCCCATCAAACCACCAATGATGGCTCCAGCCAGGCTGCCAAGAGCGAAACCGAGTGGGCCGCCTATTGCACCCATGGTTGCACCTATTTCTGCGCCACCCATAGCACTGGCAGCTCCGGCGGTCACACCGGCGACTGTTCCAATAGTTCCTCCGGTTTTCTTGCCAAAATTTCGTTTTTGTATATGGACTGATCCACAGCGCGGACAGACCAATTCTGATTCTGCGGGATTTTGATTAAGCGCTTCTGTCATGAATTTCTTTCTGATCGTTAATGAGCACACCTGGTCGGGTGCAGGTTAATGTGTTGCGGTATCTATGTGAAACAGGGGAAGGCTGGTGAAAAAGGGCATAAGCGCATCCGGCAATGGATATCGCCGGATGCCAGGAAGGTGATATGTGATTGACTTTTTTTGAAATAGATATTTCAGGCGACACGAAATTACGCAGGTTTACCCAGAATTTAGGTCGTGGGCTTTTATAACTAATTGGGGGGCAATTTGTTTAATTTACCAATGAGAAATGCGACACTTGGGCATTAACCATCTAAGGATTAGATTATATAAAACTGAGGTGGCAGGTTTGATTTGCAATTACCTGGCAGCTTCCATCGAAAATAACTGGTAACTTTAATGCAAATACCCACTATAGAAGAGCTTGTCGGCCTCTAAAGTGCTCATGCCTTACTTTGTTGCTTTTTCAAAATGGCATTCCGAGCATCAACAATAGTCCGATACCCTGCTGATGGAGTTACTGATTACTCTATTGCCCAATTGATTTGCTAATCCAATCCTGTCAATTTTCGAACTATCCCGATCTAATTTTTCAAACTCAAATATCCTTAAAATTCATTTAACAATTATTTTCAAAATTGCATCTATTGTTATAAATATAATCAATGTATGCTAATAAATGAGAATACTTACATTGGAAATCTGGGGAGATTTAGTGTGAATGATCTTGCCTAGTCATCTCATAACCAACGCGGAAACTGCAGGTACGACCAGAAACAATTCAAATATGCATCGCACAAATAAAATGATCTAAATCAGAGTTCCGTATTTCTTATTTACCTACCGACAGGCTTGAAAAGGACGAAATATGTGCTTTGTTGACTTTAGCAGCACGGTATCTTGACCGGCGACAATACTCAGGAAGTCTGAGTTGATACCACATCACATTGAATCTTTAGCGTAAAACTTGTCAAGTTTAGAGGAAGAAGAAAATGAAATTCTCTACAATATTCGATAAATCCATCATCGTCATTCCGCTTATAGCTGGAGCTCTGTGCTTATTGGTTCAGCAATACATATTTCCTGACGCGGGAAAAAGAATAGAAAGTAAAAGAAGTTTCTACACATTTGCATTAAGCCATTGGAACAATGAGGTATATAAGTATTTTAATGAGATCGCTACCTCAGGAACCTATGTTAGAACATCGCTTTCAACAGGGAAGAAAGAAATTAATTTGAAGTACCTTCAGGATGTAAACCAGTTTTGCACTCAAATGCAACAGTTGAGCCGAGCTTTAGATTACCAAGGCAACGAAATATCGAGCATGTCTATTGACATGACTCCACTTGCAAGGAAGGTGTTACCTCTTCTTGATAAAGATAAACGCGACGAAATTGATGCTCACTTTAAAGCATTCTTAAAAGTGACAGAAATTCATAAGCAGAAGCAGAAAGATTTCGCAAAATTCCAAGAAGAACTGATTAGACTCTACTCTGACAAAAGAGATAATTTATCAGACGATGAAAAAATTAAATTGGATGTGCAAAAAATAGAAGCTGGCATGAAGCTGTACACAGGTAAGGATGCATTGTTACCAATCAACGGAGATCCCTTTACATACATACGAGAATTCGGCGACGTCTCTGCTGCAATTTTTTCCGATTATGACTTTCTAATAGACACCTACAACAAAGAGTCAAACCGAATGGAAGCCTATCGAAACGCGATTCTCTTCCTTATCGCAATTGGTGCAACAGCAATCACTGTGCGCAAAGAACTGAGAAATTACGCAAGCAAGGATGCATCAAACGCAGAGCACATGTAATCTGGAATAACTCTGTTGAATATGAGCGCATCTATTGTTGGATGCGGAGTTCAAAAAGGTCATCTGCATTAGTAAATGTGCTTTTTCAAACCTGAGCAAAGAATCGGATGTAATTAATTGGACATGGGGTTGTTAAAATGCCTTTATCTCTACAAGAACAGAAAGACGTGGTTTCAACTCCAGAAGTTTTAGAGTTCAATGATCCGCTATATTATTCCTATGAAAAAACACGTATCGGTGTCCTCTCTCAGCTAGCAATGGAGCCTGGTACATGGATTTTCAACGCAGTTCATATTGCTGGAGATGAATATAGGCTTGCGCATGAAAATGGCACAATATTTCTTGCCGAATTAAAACAAGGAGCAAGAAATAAAAGGCACGGAACATATAGTATAAAAGGCTGTGTAAAAAGAATTTCATCGACACCAATATCTCATTTTGAAGATGTAAGAATAAACGGTTGTGGTGAAAAAGGTACTTTGCGGACAGCTCAAATTGGTGCAATTTATGCGTTGCTTTCTCATTGGTCACTTTCAAGCGATGTTGCTACAGTTGTTCTCCCAACAGGTACTGGGAAAACAGAAACTATGCTCGTGGCGACTCTTGCGGATAAATCCGTAAGGACTTTGGTGGTTGCTCCAACGATTGATTTAAAAAACCAAATATCAGATAAATTTTCCTCATGGGGAATGCTACGGAGCCTAGGTGTAATTCCTAGAGATGCGCCGAATCCAATGGTTCTTACGTTAGACAAGATTGTGAGTGAAGATTTAGATATTGAAGTCATTTTAAAGGCCGATATTGTTATTTCCACTCCTGCCTTCCTGGCACGTGCGACTCCAGAACTAATGAGCCGTCTCGCTTCGCTTTTCACCCATGTCTATTTTGATGAAGCTCATCATGTAAAGGCTGATGAGTGGAATGTGATTAAATCTCGATTAAAGAATTCTAAAATTGTTCAATTTACGGCTACCCCATATCGAAATGATAGGCAGCCTATTGAAGGAAAAATTGTTTACAACTACCCGCTATCTCAAGCCTTGGCAGATGGCTGTTTTTCAAAAATATCTCTGATTTCGGTCGACGAGCGGCATCCTAGGAAAAAAGATAAATCCATTGCCGAGGCGGCCATGGCCAGACTTCGAGAAGACCGAAATAATGGCTATACACGACACCGGATGATGGTACGAGCGGAAGTAAGAGCACATGCGATAGAGCTTTTTACCAAGTACAAAGAGTGGTTTCCCACTGAAAGAATTGTCCTTGTACACTCTCAAACAGTAGGAAGGAAAGAGATCATCCAGAATATTAGATCAGGACAATATGACATTGTCGTATGTGTTGATATGCTGAAAGAAGGGTTCGATTATCCAGATTTCAAAATTGCTGCGGTACATGGTGTACATAAATCTCTTGCTGTATTGTTGCAATTTATCGGACGATTTACGAGAACGCAAGAGGGCCTGGGTGATGCATCATTTGTTGTAAATTATGCTGAAGAGAAAATGTCTATTGAACTTGAGAATCTTTTTCAAGAAGGTTCAGGTTGGGAAAATGTAATCAGCGAAATAGCAGATGAAAAAAAGGCCGAAGCAGAGTCATTATTATCTTTTCTTCAGGGCTGTAAACCTTGGTCAGGCTTCGACTCTCCCGATATTGAATTGAATCCGAAGCTTGTATATCCAGCACTTAGCTGCGTTTGTTATAGATGTGAGCAAGTAGACTGGCACTTGTTTAAAAATGCTTTTAACTTGCAGAAATATGCATTGTCACAGCCGTTCTATAACAAAGCAGAAAATGTATTCTATTTTACGACTCAAACGAGAGAAAAGGTCAAGTGGGCGAGAACGGATAAGATGAGAGATCAAAAATGGGATCTCATCGTAATGCATCATGATTCGCAAAAAGGAATCCTGTACATAGGATATTCAGAAAAAAACCTGGAAGTAAGCCATCTTGTAGAAAAGTTGAACGAAAAAAAAGCCGTTCCCCTTAATGGGGACTGCGTATTCCGTTCGTTCGATTCAATAAATCGTTTAAGTATCATTCATGCAGGAATATTTAAACCTGCAAATCATTTACATCGGTACTCTCGTCTAAGCGGAGCAGACGTGACAATTGAACTCACAAAATGGAAAGAAGGTAAAAGATGCCAGAAGTCCGATTTTGTTGGCGTTGGCTATCGAGGCGGATTTCCAGTTAGTGTTGGCGCGTCGGTCAAGGGGAAAATTTGGAGCCCATCTCGTGTCGGGAGTCTAAAGGAATGGAAATCCTGGTGTTTAACCATGGGTGAATTAATTACTGACGAAAATATAGATTCCAATCAGTTACTTGAGAATTCGGCGACAAAAACTCAGTTGGAAATTTATCCAGAAAATCTGATTGTCTTAGCGACAGATTGGGCAGAAGATTTGTATGACCGTATACATAAACTGACACTAGAACTTCCCGGCAATAAGTCAATTCTGCTTGCTGAAAGCGCTTTAAAAATAGTTGAAGTTTTTGACAATTCCGCGAGTTTTATACTAAATTTTTTTAATGGTAGCGTAAAGTTCTCAATTACTTTAGGGGGAGAAAAGGGGCATAACGTTGTGGGGCTTGATAACAGCAATATTCATATTGAAGGCTTGAGAAGCAATCCGCTGTCGTTGAAACAATTTTTTGAAGAGCATCCACCGACTCTTTTCCTTCTAAATAGTTGCACTATTTCCGGTTCCATACACACCGATTATGGAGACACACGTTTACTACAAATGCCAAAAGAACAGATGGAGTCTCTTACGTGGGAAGGAGTCAAATACACGCATGAATCAATGTATAAGGGAGCGACTCCAAGAGAAAACTCAATTCAAGAGTATATGATGCAAAGACTTGTTGATCAGGGAGCCAAAATTGTATTCAATGATGATAATTCTGGAGAGTCCGCCGATATAGTTGGAATTTTTATGACTGAGAATTTGATTCGTTTTGAGCTGATTCATTGCAAATATTCAAAATCGGAACAGGCAGGAAAGAGATTGGATGATCTCTATGAAGTCAGTGGGCAAGCGATAGTATCTCTTAGATATAAATGGAGACCGGAAGACTTGCTTAAGCACATTGAAAGAAGGGAGTCAGCGGGAGTATTAAAAGGTAAGCGGTTTTATCACGGTAGCATGTCTGCCATTGAGCAGATAAAAAGGGCGCTTAAATATACTGAAGTAAAATTCGAATTTGCTATAGCTCAGCCCGGGGTAAAAATGTCTGCGATATCATCAGATATGCATGATTTTCTTGGTTCAGTTTACTCTACAGTAATAGAAATGACCGAAACAAAATTGAAGTGTTATTTCAGCTAACATACAAAATCGGCGACAAGATTCTTTACACATTACGGCGAAGTAGGCCTACACAAGAATTATGGCAGCTTTCGTTGACGTCAACTTTCTCGTCTTAAATAAAATGGCAGTTCGGTTTTTCGAACTGCCATTTTATTTATTGACAATTGACACTCACAAAAATCTCCGAACAAAGTGAGTTGTCGAAAAACTGGGGTCATTTACATTGAGAGTTCAAAATGACGAGAGATGCCAAGATTTTCTAGACGCGTGGAACGAAATTGAAGTTCGCCGACATCACTTGCTGCGTGAAAGAAAAGTAGCTATTCTAAAATAACAGCCCAATGTGATAGCATATTTGCATGGCGTTGAATTGCTGCAGGAGTCAGTGTTCAATTATTTAGAACTCTAGATGTGGTACTCCGCATGATTAAAACCTTAACTCTCAAAAGTTGACATTCAGTGCGTACGCTAACAACGGAAATCAGAAAACCAGAGAATGCAGCAGACTTTGAACTCATGTGTACTGATGTGTACGGAGTTGTTTTCAAAGACGCCACCCCAAAAAGGAATGGCCGCTCTGGGCAAAGACAAGCTGGGGTAGATATTTTCGTCCAATCTGCCGTTGGCAGAATTGGGATTCAGTGCAAACGATACCAAGATGGTAAACTGAAGATCAAGCACATTCATGAAGAAATTGGACGTGCTGATTCCGCAAAATCGCCAATCGTTCGGTTAATTGTTGCAACGACCGCAGCTAACGACTCAGGTTTATTACGTGAGGTTTTAGACTTAAGTGATCATCGAGTTGCAATTGGCCTTTATCCAGTAGAAGTAGAGTTTTGGGGGGAGATATCTGCCCATATAAACCGTCATGCAATTCTTCAGGATAGCTTTGCTCCAACCTCGCCCGGCGCAGCCTATCATCGCGCTGAAAGCGCTGGCATTGAACATCAGGCTTCGTTGAAACAAATTACAGTGATGTTGGAAAGTGATAGCGCAAAGAAAACGGATATATTTGAAAAAATCAATTTAATGATGGCGCAGTCGTCAGGATCAGTTGACACTATGCTTCCAGCTGTTCGCACCGATTCCGTTAATAAGTATATTAACCAGCGACTTGATAACATTAGCGAGTTTTTAAAAATATCTCGTTATGTAGATGCATCCAAGCATTTGGAGGAGTCTGGACGAGACTTGACAGACTTTGACGCTCACCAAAAAGCGCGTTGGTATATGCAACGAGGCATTACTCGTGTTCATCTTCAAAACCCTCTTGCAGCTGCAAGCGATTTCGTTACTGCTTATCAGCTTTACCCAGCAGATGAAAAGATTGCTGCTGCCTATATCCGGTCATTTATTTTCAGTGACAGGATCGCTGAAGGTATTTCAGCAGGTGAAGTAGCTTTGCAGGTTTTTCCTAGTTCTTTGTATGTTTGGGTCGCTCTTACACAAGCAAGGATGATTGATGGCGAAGACATTGTAGTAGGTGATTTTCCTCCAGAGTTCGCCCATGAACCGGAAGTCTTGCAACTGCTGTGTTGGGCCGCTTGTCAGAGAAATGAATTTGCACTGGCAGTTCAATACGGAAAAGAAATCCTCACAATTGACAAGCATGATTTTTATGGGCGTTCAACAGCATTGATCGCTGCGCTATCCATGGCGATTGATGACCCTCTGGTGCGTAATCTTGTGGCAATTCCCGAGAGCATATTGTCAAACTTAGAGGCAGCGGTAAAAGTATTTGAACCTCGCTCCAAAAATTTGTGGACTAATCAAAGTGAAATAACGCTTGCAGCTGATGCATCAAATCTTGCGTATTCCTATATTGTGTTGTCGAAACCCGAGATAGCATTGCAAATTTTGGACGAGTACCCAATCAGTTCTTTACCGTTGCAATTTATCAATATCAAGCTTGAAGCGCTACGCGATTTAGGTCGATATACTGAATTTATTGCTTATGCGAAAGCCAGCATTACGGAAATAATGCCGCGGGCATTATTTATGGTTGCAGAAACTGTGGCCAATATTGGGGACATCGAATTTTTCGAAGTTTTAGTATCCCTCATTTCAACTCAGTTGCCAGAGTCTCTTGCAGAAGTTTCTTCATTGCGTTGGCTTGTACTTTATCGATCGGGCGATAAAGTTGCAGCAGTCAACGCTATTTTGACGGCTGGATTAGATAAAGAAACAAAACCTCTAGTGCTCCTGACGGCGATTAGAATATTGTTTGCATGTGAAGCCAAGGCAGTAGCCATGCCATTCCTTGATCGTGCTATATCTATAGCGACCAATGATGGTTCGCCGGAGGTGCTCTTATATCTTGCTGACTTGCTTTACCTCGCAAAAAGATATGCTGAGTCAGCCATGCTTTACTCAGCGAACATATCAAATTGCCCCTGCGCTACGCTTCGTCTCAAGTTACTTCGCGCCTATATCCGGTCTGGTCAACAGGGCAAGGCGCGTGTGTTGCTTGACAGTTTTCCTGTCGGATGGGAGAAAGATGATGAGATTCGCCGTGAAGGAATTTACCTCGCACAAATGGCAAGTGATAGATCCCGATTGTCATCTCTTGCTGCATTTGAGTTAGAGCGCTTTCCCACGAATGCATCGTCTTGGCTACTGATTATTCGAGTCAAGGTGCACGAACTGTCACCAAGTGATTTCATGACACTTTTGAGAACTATTCCCACAAACTTGGATGGAGAGTCTAAGGAGGTTGCTCAAATTGCCAGCCTTGAAATTCGCTATGGAGAGGTGGCGGCTGGAATGTTGCGACTTTACCGTCTTTACCGGAGTAATTTAGAGGATGCAGACGTTGCCTCGTATTTCATGACGACCATTTTAATGGCTCAGCCTGAACTTCCCTGGATGGATGCCAGCGTCTCCATGATCACCGAAGGATGTAGTTTTTGCTTGGAAGATGCGAATGGGGGTAAACATTTTCTGTCAATCGACCCACAGGCGGCTGGCGATTTGCCAAAAAATCCAAAATTTCTCAATCATCGCGATTCGAAATGTGCTCTATATTTAGGACTGGTCGTTGGTGATTTTGTTGAAGTCGAGCATAAATTGGGAACTATACAACGGTTCAAAATCGTAGAAATCACTACAGCATTTCGACGCTTGCTTCAATTGACTCAAGAACGAGCTGCGTCTCCTATTGATGGTTTGCCAAACATCACTAGTGTGCAGGTAGTGAGCGAAGATGGGGAGTTTGATTTTAGCGTGATGCATAATATGCAAAAATCGCGTAGCGAGCGAATCAATTTTGTTTTTGAGCAGTATGCCTCAAAGCAAATGACATTGGGAATTTGCGCGTGGGCTATTGGCACATCAGTTCTTAAGCTTGTCTATAACTGGCCTGCTAATCGCATAGCCATGAAAGTGACACCAGGTGATACTTTGACACGTGACTCAGCTCTGAGGCTTCTGAAAGCTGCAAATCCCACCTGTGTATTAGATTTGGCTACTTTGGCGGAATTGGTTCTGCTCAAGGCGGAATTAGTTCTTCAAGTATTTGACAAGGTATATGTTTCAACAACAACCCAACACGACCTTCATGCTGCACTTGAAGAGGCGGAAATTCAAAATATCGTAGGAACTACCGCAGAAATAGATGGCCAGTTTAGGGTCATTGAATACACCGATCAACAAAAAAAACACTATCTTGAATTACTTAATTGCATGCAGCTTTGTATTGACACCTATTGTGAGGTGATTCCTTCTTACGGCGCGCATGATATTTCAGCGGATGCGGTAAAGTTAGAGCCTTTTCTGGGACATGACGAATATCAGGCTTTGTTATTGGCACATGAAAAAAAAGCATTGCTACTTTCTGTTGACCAAAATTTGCGCGCAATTGGCAGCACGACATTTGGTGTTCAAGGCATTTGGCCACAAGTACTGCTTATGTACGCAGTGAACACTGGCTTAATAACAAAGAATGCATTTCATGGAGCGGTAGGCTTTCATTTCCTGGGAAATCGAAGCTATGTGTCTATCACCGGTGAGAATTTGGCATGGCTTATGATGCTGGATGAACTTGAGTTAAGCGCTACGGTGAAGCTCATCCAGCGAGAATTTTCTTTAGAAACTTCCGAATTTTGGTCTACTGTTGCGGCGCTTGAAGAATGCTTACAGGTATTGTTGATGAAGGGATCTCCGCTAGAGTCGATTTTGCGATGTATAGAAATTTTTTACGAAACCCATTTTCGCCATCCATCTTGTCCTGACAATTTTTTAGATACAGCCTGTAGGCGGATGTTTGCTTTTGTT
Organism: Undibacterium sp. SXout7W; assembly: GCF_049339385.1. Taxonomy (NCBI): domain Bacteria; kingdom Pseudomonadati; phylum Pseudomonadota; class Betaproteobacteria; order Burkholderiales; family Oxalobacteraceae; genus Undibacterium; species Undibacterium sp. SXout7W. The sequence continues at coordinate 249,905 of NZ_JBMPPF010000004.1, forward strand.
CAGCGAATTTTTCTTATGGAGCCCTTGACCTACGTTGATATGCATGATGTGCCATTGAAGGAGGCTACGCTGAATTTATTTATGCGCCAAATTTACTCCGCAAAAGAGAAGGTGCTTACAATGAAGCAAAATGACATCATTGGTCTTACTGTTCTAAAGGTCGCGAAAAACCCCATAGTCGTAATTGATCCCTAACTGCGAAATTTTCTGTTTTTATGATTGTGTTTAAAATTTGTAATGAGGGGTATTGTGCTCGTGAATAACAACATTGCTTCGATTTAAAGATGAAGTCGCTTGGTTGGTCCCACGACATTTTGAGTGACTGAGGAATGATCTGACACTTCTAAAACTTTGGAAAGGCTCTGGATTGTGAGTGGGATCAGCACGGATTATGACATCGTAGAACATCGGCACAGGTTTGCCTCTTGGGCCGCTGGTAGAGCTTACTCTCGGCTAGGTCCCGGGCACGATATGCAGACAGCGTGGAAATTGGTAGACCGATCGGGGCTATCAAAGGTGAATACACCTGATGATCTACCTGAGCCTAAGGAGGTGGACCAGTTTCTAGATAAGTTAATTGTCGGGGTCATGGATGTGGCGTCGGGGATTACCTATTTACGAAAATCAGCAGACAAGAAACCTGTAGAAACTCAACTTTTGTGCTCGTATGGACGAGCACAAAAACTAGTGAATATTTACTTAAAGTCGAAATTGGTTTGTGCAGGCTGGCACGACGACGCTAGTGTGAAAGCGCCACACCCACCAATTGATAGAGTGTTAATTAACTCTATTCGCTCACATACTGCGAAAAATAGTAGCGAGCATCACGAGGCCAGGATAGTTTTTTTGCGCGCTCAAAGACTCGGTCAAAATTGGACGTCCTTTGACAAGGTTACTTATGATGCTTACATTGATACTATCAAGATCATCCAACGCAATGAGGCATTATGGGCTGTTGAATGGTTGTGGAGCCCAGCGAAAGAGAAAAATGAATTGTAGTAGCTACAGCTAACAAAAATCCCGACTCTTCGTCTCCAGTTCTCCAAGAAGATGCGACAAATCCACCAGCCGCATCGCAATCAGGTGCTTCACATTGTGCTGGCTTTGCCAGCGCCCATACACACCAATGAGTGAAGCACCATAAATCTCCCTGCGAAACTGCTCAACGACACTCTGCCAGCAGATCACGTTGACATTCCCTGTCTCATCCTCAATCGTCAAAAAAACCACACCGTTCGCGGTCTGAGGGCGTTGTCGCACAATCACAATCCCGCATCCGCGTGCCAGCATGCCATCGGCACTGACATGCAGGACAGCGAACAACAGCGTGAACTGTTTGAAACGCTCGACACCGACTTAGCCGCCGTCACTGCCGAAATTGAGCAACTGGCACTGACAAATCCCATACCAGCAGAGCCAGCCAAACAGCAACCCAAACGCGTCCGACTACCAGCAGAATTGCCGCGCACTGATATTCATCACGAACCGGATTCAACGCTGTGCCAGTGCGGTTACCAAATGAAGCGTATCGGCGAGGATGTGTCCGAGAAGCTCGATTACCAGCCCGGCGTGTTCACAGTTGAGCGCCATGTGCGTGGCAAGTGGGTCTGCCATCCATGCGAAACATTGGTACAAGCGCCGGTACCTGCACAAATCATCGATAAGGGCATCCCAACCTCAGGATTGCTGGCCCAAGTGCTGGTGGCCAAATATGCTGATCATTTACCTTTGTACCGCCAAAGCGGTATCTTCGAACGGGCAGGATTGGCCATTCCCGATTCCACGCTAGCCGAATGGGTGGGCCGTTGCGGTGTGGCGCTGCAGCCGTTGGTGGATGCGTTGAAACAAGAATTATTAACCCAACCTGTACTGCATGCCGATGAAACGCCGCTTCCCATGCTCAAACCCGGAAACGGCAAGACTCACCGGGCCTATCTGTGGAGTTATTGCAGCACGCCGCTAAGTAGCATGAAGACGGTGGTATTCGACTTTGCAGAAAGCCGAGGCGGCAAGCATGCCGAACAATTCCTGGATCGATGGCGGGGTACTCTCGTCTGCGATGACTTCCCAGGTTATAAAGCGCTGTTCAGATCCGGTATCACGGAGGCCGGATGTATGGCGCACGCCCGACGCAAATTCCATGAACTGTGGGCAAACCACAGCAGCCAGATCGCTGGAGAGGTATTGGATTTATATGCGCGACTCTACGGCGTGGAACGCGAAGCAAGCCTGCTCGATCCGGCGCAACGATTAGCCATTCGTCAAACGCAAGCCAAGCCAGTTGCAGACGCATTACATCAATGGTTACTGGTTCAACGTCAGCGAGTTCCTAGTGGCGGCGCTACCTTCAAGGCAATCGAGTATAGTTTGAATCGCTGGTCGGCGTTGACACATTACCTCAACGATCCCCAGGTACCGATCGATAACAATTGGGTTGAGAACCAGATTCGTCCCGTTGCATTGGGCAGAAAAAATTGGATGTTCGCCGGTAGCCTGCGCGCAGGCAAACGTGCTGCGGCAATCATGAGTCTGATCCATTCAGCCCGGCTCAACGGTCACGATCCTTACGGGTACATGAAGGACGTATTGGAAAGACTGCCATTGCAACCATTCAGCCGCATCGGCGAACTACTTCCACACAACTGGAAGCCTGCTCAATAAATCCGATCATCAATCTAAGGATCGGTCAACCTGTGTTGACCGGGTGCTTACGGTTTAGGTGTTGAGGTGAGGGTTACAGTCTTATTTGACTAAATTGAGTATGGGCATTTTAGGATGAGATTGACTGTCAGTGGATTTTCCACCACGGAGTACATTTAGCATGAGGCCGAATGTAAGCGAGTTGATCTCATCAGTTGAGATATGTAACTCGCTTGCAACCGTTTGCTTCGAAATTCCGTCTTCACGTAACGCAGAGAAAACCTTCTCTAAAATCACTGATTTCTCATGAGGACTTCCTTCAGGCTCTTCTTTGCGATATCCATTTTCTCCTAGCTGTATACATAAAGTTCGGTATGTCCAATCACTCGTCATTCCAAGCGAGTGCATTCTGTAGTTCAACGCAGCGACCGAAACGTTCCAATACTTTTTGTGACGAACTAATGCCGGTAATGTTGCTGCTTTGGGGGCGTTACTCAAGACACTTTTCCTAGGCATTAAAAATGCTGAAGCGAACGCGTTTGCTTCTCGTTCTAATTCCGGGCCATGAGATTGGCCATGTCGATGAAGTACTAAGTGCCCCAGTTCATGTGCGGCATCAAACCTACAATGCTCAGCAGACTTATATGTGTTTAGGAATATGAAAGGTCTTCCTCCGTACCACATTGAGAAAGCATCTACTTCTTTCGCATCAATCGCTAATGAGTAGACTCTGATGCCCTTTGACTCCAGCAGGGCAATCATATTTTTTGCGGGTAGTTCACCAAGCCCCCATTGTGAACGAAGAGCTTCGGCAGCGGACTCAGGTTCGTTTGCCGATCTTGGCGTTGGAAATGGAATGCCTTCTTGGATAGTTGAATTTTCCGACAACTGAGTAAGTCTGCTTGGTTCTCTTCCAAAATCCGGCAAATCATGCGAAGGCAAGTTGAATTTGGATTCAATCCATTCATTCAACATCAATGCTATAGATCCGGCGCCAAGCGCTACATCACGTTGTCGAGCGCTCATCTTTGTCATTGACCTAAAACTAGCGATGTCAGGAGTAAGTTCTTCAGGATCAGCATCTAAGAAAAATGACTCAGGAAACTCAAGGGCATTGGCGATTTTAGTTAGGGACTGTGATTCGGGTTGCTGGTCTCCTTTTTCGTAAGCAGAGATGGAGCGCTCGCTGATGTCTATAAGCTCAGCGAGATCTTTCTTTTTCATTCCGCGCCGTTTTCGGGCGAGGGTTAAGCAAGTTGGATTAAACATTACAACTAAGCGGATTTCTTACTAATGAAGATATCAATATCAGGTTGATCTGGTGCAGTGATCTGGACAGGGTCCCCGTCCAGATCGATCTTGCCTAACAAGATGCGCTCAGACCACAAGGCGAACATCCCGTCACTAATTTCCGTAGGACGCGAAAGCTCCGAATGAATCCCGTCTTTGGTGACGCGGTGCAACAAAACCCATGTGTCACGGGCGCCTTCTGCGCCCACTTCTTTCACTGGGAGTAGATCTGCAAACATATCAGCTTGCCGGTTCGACTCAACAGCAGCGATAGTGTGGCGGCCTTTTGGGCTTTTATTAGATGGTGTACGCTCGGCATGTGCAACATTATCATCGCCCGATGCGACAGCAATAGCCACCGTTCCACCTGGGTTAAGGGTCAGTTCATAATGGCCTTCGTCCAGTTTTTGCCATCCTTCTGGTACCAGTAGGTCACGCAATGCTGCAATTGTCTCCGCAGTCATCACTATGTAGCGGTATAGGCGAGGGTGATGATTCGTCGTACGAACGCAGTAGAGATTGGCTTGCCGGAGCGCTTCAAGGAGGAGTTCTTCCTTCAGGCCCAGTTCTGCGAGACGTGTCGAGACTTCGACGGGAGAGTGCACAATTTTTGCGGTCTGCATAAGATACCTTTTAGGATAGATGACTTCCGATAATTCTACCGCATTTGTGGTAAAAAAAACAGAAGTTTGCCATTAGTTTTAAAAGGCTTCTCGAGCGCCGGGGGAGCGCGGGCCATGATGTAGCGCGTCCGCCATTGACCATATCTATTTGGCGCTAGATGAGCCGATCCTAATTCAATTGCACCAAGGAGTTAAATACCGGAGAGCCTTGTCGAGCAAATGGTCGTCGGCATGCTTAATGAAAAGTTCAGTACGGCGTATATTCTAATTGTCGAGCAGTGCGAGATAACTGGTTTTTCCAATCTTTCAACTGAATTCCATATCCGTCCTGCGCGATTCCGTGCGATAGGAAATTTGAGTGGGAACGTATGCACGATGTAAGCCAGAGACACAAGGATTTTCAGTCCTTTTGTCGCAATAAAGATGAGATTTTAAGAAAATCTGCCCAAGCTTGCATTAGTGGCCGGCGCTGCTCTAACAAGTCCGTCCTGTGATAAGCCGCCTCTACCTTATTCTCGACTTGATGTGCCAATGACCGTTCTGCTAAATCACGAGAGTGGCCGTTTTCACTGCACCAATCTCGAAAACTCGATCTAAATCCATGAGCAGTGGCGACTCGACCAGGAGTGTCACTATGCGCTTTGACTCGACGCAAGAAGCTTGTCAATACCATATCAGAGAGTTCGACTTGATCGCGTGGCGAGGGGAACACGAGATCGTCGTGCATCTCTTGCTGTTTCTTTAAAATCTCAAGCGCTCGCACTGGCAATGGGACTCTGTGAATTAATTTTGCTTTCATTCGTTCCGCAGGAATTGTCCAAATAGCATTGGTCCAATCTACTTCAGACCATTTCATTCCTCTTACTTCTCCTGAGCGAGCCGCCGTCAGAATCAAAAATTCCAGCATGGGCCTTGTAACATCATAACGTCCAGCACCATTCAGGTGACTTGTTACGAAGGCAGGAATATCCTTCCATGGCATCGCAGGATGATGCTTAGTTCTAATTGATTTGCCAGGTTGCTGCGGCAGCAAATGATTGACCACTGTCACAGGGTTTGATTCGCAGTATTCATGTGCCCAACCCCAGGCCATTACCGCATGTAGGCGTTGTTTTAATCTGCTGGCCGTTTCCGCTTTCTCTAACCAGATGGGACGCAAAGTGTCTGCTATATGCCTCGGTAGAATTTTATTGAGCGGCAAACTACCAATTAGAGGGAAAGCGTACTCAGTGAGTGTGTTGATCCATTGCTGCCCGTGTTTTTCATTCTTCCAGGCAGGTAATAATTCAGCATGCAAAGCCTCAGACGCTGCTTGAAAGGTGGGTACGGTCAATTTAGCTTTAGACTTAATTTTCTCCTCAAGTGGGTCAATCCCTTTTTCAATTTTCTCCCGCATTTGCATAGCAGTTTTTGCAGCCTCGGCAATGCCAATTTCAGGATAGCTGCCTAAGCCTGCATTGCGACGCTTGCCAGTGTCAGGGCTTACAAAACGTAATACCCATTTGCCACTACCTTTTGTATTGGAAGGATGTAATGCAAGACCTGTCACACCGCCATGTGGCAGGGCTACTGAGTCGGGTTTGATATTGCGGGCTTTTAAATCAGTGAGAATTGCCATAATCATCCATGAAAACAGAACGGCTGGTATGCCATTCAGTATGCCATTAATGCTTGGATTTTAATAGATTGCGTTGGAAGATATTGGACTGGAAACTATATAAGTTATTGATATTTATGGAGAATATTTATTTAATTGGATTTGATTGGAATGTATATTGGCGGACACAGCCTCCGCCAACGAATACGAAAAAGCCCTTGATAATCAAGGGCTTTTTTATTTTCAGCACCTTGGAAGAGGGCACTTTGAATGCAAGATTTCGTGGGCTCATTTAACAAAATGCGGAAAGCCTTTCCGCAACTACCTGCTTATCTAGTCGGTTTTACCGACTCGCCAATACGTCGATGCACAGTTTTGGTTATCTTTTTGTCACTATTCCCCAATAATTTGCTGGCATCTTGTAAATCTAATATCTCGCTTGCCACTTTGGGGCGTATGTCCCTAAACTGAAATTGCAAAATCGAGCTGGATGCGTCTTCGTCACTAGCAGACTTTGCGTTTTCTGCCGCGGCAGAGCGAGCGCGATCAAAGCGCAGGCGCAACGTCCATTTATTCAATGGCTGATCCTGTGGCCCGCCCCCCAAAAAAATTAGTACGATAAAGATGTAGAGTTTGCCTATCGAGGCAGCATGAAAAAGCGATTTACGGGAACACAAATCATTGGGGTGTTAAAGGAAGCGGAGGTCGGCGTGAAG